>JBBQIU010000264.1:0-5358 GCA_038325245.1 Verrucomicrobiota bacterium | reverse complement strand
CTGGCCCGGCGTGAGGCCACCGCCTGGGGACGCCGGGGCGGCTCCTTCCGGGCACTCAACGCTTTTGAACGCGTTTCTCCTGCCCGGGCCGCTCGCCTCTACGAATCCCTCTTGAACACACCCGGTGCGACGTCCCCCTTCGCCGCGCAGGCGATTCTCCGGGTCGATCGCAACCACGAGGCCGCGACGAAGCTCCTCGTCGACGCCGTTCCCAGCGCCCCCAGATCCGGTGCTCTCCCGCTCTCGGCCCTCGGGGAAGCCTCCTCCTCAAATCGCGCGGCCATCGGCGCGCTCGAAGATGTCGTCGCCGGCAGGCTACGACCCGACCCGGCCGTGAGCTCAGGACAATGGAAACGCCAGGTCGCCGAGGCCAAGGCGTCCCTCGCACGAATCCGTTACCGCGAAGCCCGGGCCGCCCGGGGTCTGCCGGAAGGCGATTGGTGGTGACCCACTCAATCAGAACCGGCGCCACACGGAACGATTCCATGGGGATCAAAGAGCCTGGCGGGAAGGCGCGAAGAGATTCGCCTCAGAACCCACCACAGGGGGACAGGTGATCTGACAGGGGGAAACCCACCACAGAGGGACAGGTGATCTGACAGGGGGAAACCCACCACAGGGGGACAGGTGATCTGACAGGGGCACCCACCACAGAGGGACGGGTGATCTGACGGGGGAGACCCACCACAGATCACCCAATCTCACATTCGCCTTCTCTCCCTTCTTTACCTTCGCGGTGATCCCGTCTTAGCGCGCGTCGTGTCTGAATCGTTGGCTTGGGGCTTGGTCATTCCTGCCGATTTGATAGGAAACCGGCCGGGAGGTCGGTTTTGGGTCGGCCCCGGACCTGGTTTCGCACTCGAGTTCCAGAGCGATCCCAGCAAGTCTCGTCCGCACATCGGTCCGTCGGCCCATGCCAATTCTCGCTCAACCGCCAACCCCAACCCCAACCCCCAACCACGAATCGTCGACCTCCGTGGCGATGTGAAGTTCTCCCCGTCCTGCCGTCCCCTCCATGGATCCGCTTCCCCCCATCCCCTCCCCGCCCGGCCATCTCCTGCGGGAGTTCTGCGCACGGGTCCTGCCAGCCCTCACCTTCGTTGCCGCACTGGGCGTCGCCTCGTACCTGTGGATGAACCACGCGGGACGCCGTGATTTCATCGCGATGGGGGAAGGCACTCGCACTAGCGTGCTCAGCCCCCAACCGGGCGCCCTGATCCAATTCCTCGTTGCACCGTACGCCGAAGTCCGGCGAGGCGATCCCATCGCCATCGTCGCACCCTTCGACCCGGGCACCGCCCTCGATCGGTTGCGCACCCGGATGGACCTTGCACGCCTCGTGCGAATGCCTTCGTTCGCCCAACAAAGCGCCATCGACCTCGAACGCCTCCGTCTCGATCTCGATCGCACCCGCTCCGAGCTCGCCGTGGCGCGTGTCCGACTCGAGTTCGCGGAGAAGGACATGGCGCGCCTCGAACCGCTGATCACCGACCGGCTGGTCTCCGAAGACGTGTTCGAACTCAGTCGGGAGACGCGCGACACCTACCGGGCCGAGGTCAACGAAAAGGCCCGCCTCATCGCGGAGGCAGAAACGCGCCTCGCCTCCTTCGAAATGCACATCCAACCGCCCTCAGACAAGGTTCAGACCGATCCGCCCGCTGATGCCGCCCCAGCCGACCTCCAGGAGATCGTCGCCTCCCACTCCTCGCTCGCGACCAACGGCGCGCCTATCACGCTTCACGCCTCCATCGACGGCGTCGTCGGCCCGTTCCTCCGCCAACCTGGTGAGTTCGTGTTCGAAGGCGAACCCCTGGTCGCCATCCAAAGCCAGCGTGCGCAACGGATCGTCGGTTATCTCCGCCAACCTTTCTCGTTCGAACCCCAATCCGGACAGGACGTTACCATCCGCCGCCGGACAAGCATCCGTAAGCATTTCACCAGCGTGATCCTTCACGTGGGGGCGCAGTTGGAACCTGTGACCAACGCGCTGGCCCTCGTGAGGGACGGGATGCTTCTCGACTTCGGCCTGCCCATCATTATCGACGTCCCCCAGGAACTTTCCATGCGCCCCGGGGAGATCGTCGATATCACTCTGAACTCATCCGCAAGACCTCCCGAAGGATCGCTGCCCAATCCGGCGTTTCCGTGACCCGTGGCGGAAGCGTCCCGCCCGGCGGATGCTCTCAAAACGGCGAAACCGCCGGCACCCGCCGGCGGCTCTGCTTACTGCATTCGGAATCGTTCGACTCCGGAAGAAACCTCAATCAGCGACTGGCCACCTTCCTCCGCTTGCTCTGCACCCCGCCGATCAGGGCCAGTCCCCCCCCCAACATCGCCAGCGTCGCGCCACTGTCCGGCACGTGATTGTACCGACCCACGAGGTTGTCATTGCCACATTCCATCGTGAACTTGAACACCGCGCCGTCCGGAACGCTCGCTCCGAGGAAGCTGAGATCGAACTGAAGCATGTGGTGAGTATTATTAGACCCCCAACCCAGGTACTCACCACCCGTGTACAATCCCGCCGTGATGTCGCGGTTCACGTGCCCCGTCACTGCTTCGCCGCCGGAGTGGTAGATCCACGGGTTCGATTCCGCGTTCGCCGCCACCGCCACCGAGATCACCTGATCCGTCGTCTCGTCGATCTTGTAGACCGTGTACTTCGTTCCAATCGACGAAACCGTGCTGTCGAAGCTCGCATTGACCGTCTGCTGAAGGTCGATGACGTAATCCCATTTGAAGAGCGAATTGCTCCTGATGGCCGTCCCGCCGCCGCCCACGTCCACTCCCCAGCTCGCGTCTCCGTCGATGTCGATGAAGATGTCGCCCGAGGCGTAGGTGTCCTGGCCCGTCATGAAATTGTACCCGCCAATCAGGCTCAATGTCTGGCCGTGGATCTGGAATGCCTCAAGGTCCCATTCCTGACCGATCGACGTTCCCGGTTCGGTCTCGTTGTCCTCCGCAATCCCCCGCGCATCGGGATGCTGCACGCCCGGTGTCAGATTGCTGTCGCCCCACCATTGGGTAGATCCCGGGTTCGAACGATACTGGGTGATTTTGTCGAACACGGTGATATCCACAGCCGACGCGCTGTGTCCGAGTGCCGCCACCGTGGTTGCCGCGATCAAAAGATTCTTGATAAAGAGTGACATACGAGTTTCAGAAAGCGTGTTTGGGTTTCCTCCGAGTGTCCGAACACCTTTGAGCCTCCGGACATCCCCCATTAAGCAGTTACCGTGCCAGATCGATTCAACCGTCCCGCCGGTTCAGCGGAGCCCGGAAACACGGCTTTAAACCCTCCCACGCGCACTGAAACCAGAGCCGCACACTGCAGGACCCTTGCAATCGTGCATTTGCAACGCGGCCGCGCCTCGTATCGGCCCTTCACCGCCAGACGGGAAGCCCGGCGCTCACGTTCGAGCATTTCGGGAACGTCTTCGCTCGCGAAGTTTGGACACGCGAAAGTTGGCGGATGCATCCCACCGAAGCCATAAGTGGGGCGCAATGGGCCGACTTCCGGAACCTCAGCCGATCCCGCCGTCCTCCACGCTCCACCCACTTCCGCTCCTTCCCGTCGCTGAATCGGTGGCCGTCGTGGCCGCTGAGGGCGTTGAGAAATCGTATGAGGGCCGGCCTGTCTTGCGCGGTGTCTCTCTCACCGTCCGGGCCGGAGAACGCGTGGCCCTCATCGGGCCCTCGGGCAGTGGGAAAACCACCCTGCTCAACTGCCTCGGCGGCGTGGACCGTGCGGATCGCGGTTCCATTCGAATTCAGGAGTCCGTTCTCGAATCCTTGGACAATGCCGGCCTCGCCCGATTGCGCCGCGCCCAACTCGGGACGGTGTTCCAGTTCTTCCATTTGCTGCCCACCCTCGACGCCTTCGAAAATGTCGAACTGCCCCTGCAGCTACTCGGGGTGCCCGCCCGGGAACGAGAGGACCGGGTGAATCGCCTCCTGTCCCGTGTCGGGGTGGAGCATCGGGCCAGGGCCCGCCCCGCCCAACTCTCCGGCGGCGAGCAACAACGCGTGGCGATCGCCCGTGCCCTGGTTCACCGACCCGCAGTGCTTCTGGCCGACGAACCGACCGGAAACCTCGACTCGGCCAGCGGAGCCATCGTGCTCACTCTGCTCCGCGAACTGACCGACGAAACCGGCACAGCCCTGGTGTTGGTAACGCACAGCCCGGAAGCCACCGCGATCTGTCACCGCGTGGTCGCACTGCGCGACGGACGCGTCGTGGTGGGAGTCTCTGCATGACCCCCCACGGCATCCTCGGCATCCTCTGGCGCCGATTCACGTTGCGCCACTGGCGCGACGCTCCGGGCCAGTCCTTCCTCCTCGTCCTGATCCTTGCGCTGGGGATCGCTGTCTATTTCTCAATCCGTCTCGCCAACCGGGCTGCCACCACAAGCTTCCAACACTTCACCGATCTCGTCGCCACCGAGAGCGACTGGGTGATCCAAGCCCCCGCCGGCGACCTCCCCGAAGCCGTCCTCACGGACTTGCGCCTCCGGCTCGGGCCCGAACCGGTCCACCTCGTGCCCATCGTCGAGTCCACCGCGACGCCTCCGCCGACCGGTGAACCGGAAACCATCGGCTCGCGACTCACCTACCGTCTGCTCGGCATCGACCTGGTGGGCATCCAAAACGTCGCCCGCACCGAAGCAGGGAAGGCCCCGTCCTGGTTTCACTCCACCTCAAACGCCGCCTCGTCTCGCACGACCGACACTTTCCTCGTCACCCCCAACAACGCCCCACAGGCCCAGGTGGCTTCGGTCGACGTCGGAGCAGATCGGTTCTGGGAAACCTTGCGCAATCCGGCTTCCGTTTTCGTCAGCGACGCGCTTGCCCGGAGGCAAGGGCTTCGCCCCGGCAGTCAGCTCCCCCTCGTGCTCAACGAGCGAATCGTTCCGTTGACCGTCGCCGGCGTGATTCCCGATCCACCGGGTCAACCGGCCGCACCGCCGGAGCTGTTGGTGATGGACCTTCCCGCCCTTCAACACTGGACCGGCCGCACGGGCCTTCTCACCCGCATCGAACTGCGCGTGGAACCTGGACCCAACGAAGCCCCCCGCCGCGCAGCCCTCCGCGAAAACCTCACCGCCTGGAGTTTCCCGTCGAACAACGCCTCCGCCGATGCCCCGCGCTGGATCGTGCGCTCCCCATCCGAACGCCGGGACGCCGGCGCAACGATGACCCGCGCGTTCCGCCTGAACCTGACCATCCTGTCCCTGCTCGCCCTCCTGGTCGGGCTCTACCTCGTCGTCCAGGCCCTGGATGGCGCCGTCGTTCGACGCCGGCCGGAAATCGGTGTCCTTCGCTCTCTGGGTGTCGACTCGGCGACCGTGAGGAACGCAT
>JBBQIU010000263.1:0-5358 GCA_038325245.1 Verrucomicrobiota bacterium | reverse complement strand
CATGGCCGCAATACGTGTCTAAATTTTGGAAAACGTCGCTACCCATGAACGAAGCCGTCCTGGAGGGTTCCGCTCCGTCGAAACCTGTTGAACTCTAGCTCCAACCCAATTCTCGGCGCCGACGGAGCGGCGCCCTCCATCGCGAGGTTCATGGCCGCAATGCGTGTCCAAATTTTGGAGAACGTTGCTACCGATGAACCGTCCTGGGGCCGAATCACCTCTCCCGCCACGGCGAACGCGAAGCGTCTGGACTGCGGGGCCGTCCCAGCACCGCTTTTATTTCCGGCTTCACCTCCATGCCAAAGCGGCGACGGGTCGCCGCACTAAACGCTGCCGCGTCCGCTGTGCGCATCCAGGTTCATGGTCCCGGAGCAGTTCTAAAAGGGACAGGCCGCTTCTCAAGAACCGCTTCGTTGGCGCCCACAAAATCCGTCCCGATTCCGGCCGTCACGGATGCCATTCCGGCGTGCATAAAGGCTCCTGCAGGATTGAATCCCGCCCGCATCGCGGCAGCCTCATCAGCGTGCGACCCGCCGCCTCGGATCACGACACTATCGCCGCCATCGCGACACCGCTCGGGGAAGGCGGCTTAGCCGTTCTTCGGATCTCGGGCGTCCAAGCCATCCCCATTGCAGATCGGGTCTTCACCCCCGCCGGCCGCTCCGCCCTGCCACCCTCCGCCGCTCCAACTCATACTGTCCACTACGGCCACGTCTCCTGGAACGGCCATCGAATCGATGAGGTTCTGATGACAGTCCTCCGCGCACCCCGGACCTTTACGCGCGAAGACACCGTCGAGATTTCCTGTCACGGGGGCGTTTTCGTCGCCCGCCAGGTTCTCGATGCCCTCCTGGCCGCCGGGGCCCGCTCCGCCCTCCCGGGCGAATTTACCCGACGCGCATTTCAGAACGGCCGCATCGACCTGACCCAGGCAGAAGCCGTCGCCGACCTGATTCACGCCCGGACCGAACTCGCCCTGGCGGCAGCCAATGAGCAACTCGCCGGAGCGCTCTCGACCCGGGTCGATGCCCTGCGGCACGAGCTCCTGAGCACGCTTGCCCACGTCGAGGCGCATATTGATTTCCCTGAGGAAGACATCGCCCCAGCCACGCACCGGCAGCTTGTGGATCGCCTCGATCGCGTCCTGGCGGGCATGGATCAGCTTCTCTCGACGGCCCTGGAAGGCCGCGTTCTCCGCCGCGGACTTCGGGCGGCCATCCTCGGATGTCCCAATGCCGGCAAGTCCAGTCTGCTCAACCGACTCCTTGGACACGATCGAGCCATCGTTTCGCCCATCGCCGGCACAACTCGTGACACGATTGAGGAGACGGCCAATATCCGGGGCATTCCCGTGGTGTTCGTCGACACGGCCGGACTGCGCGATGCCGGCGACAGCCTTGAAGAAGAGGGAATTCGTCGGAGTCGAGCTGCGGCGGAGCGGGCGGAGCTTCTCCTCCATGTGATCGATGCCTCCCGGTCCCTGACCGATCGAGACATCGGTTTCCTCCGGGAGTTTGAGGGACGACCCCGGGTCATCGTCCTCAACAAATCGGATCTTCCGTCGGGCATCGTCCTGCCGGAGGAGACGCGCGGATCGGTTGTGCCCGTCAGTTGCGTTTCGGGAGATGGCCTGGAAGCGCTGAAGGGAACGATCCACCAGATCGTGTGGAGTGGAAGGGCAGGAGCGGGAATGCAGGACGTCACGATCAATGCCCGGCATGAGGATGCCCTTCGGCGCGGGCGCGAAGGAACCGGGCGGGCGATCGAGGCATTGCGTGACGGACTTTCCCTGGAACTGGCCGCCCTCGACCTCCGCATTGCGCTCCAAGCGGTTGGGGAGATTGTCGGGCAGACGACGACGGACGACCTACTCGACGTCCTCTTCTCTGAGTTCTGTCTTGGGAAGTGAACCTGCTCCCCGAAGCCTTGCGACCCTGGGTGGCGCCCGTATGATCGAGCCGTGAAGTTCAACGGGCAACGCCTCCTCCCCGTGGTGTTTGTGCTCCTCGCCGCGTTCACGCGATGGCCGGGGGTGTTCCCGCCCAATTTCAGCGCGTTCTATGCGATGGCCTTCTGTGCCGGCGCATTCTTTCCGGGCCGGGTCGCCTGGTGGGTCCCCCTCGGAACGCTGCTCGCCACGGACATTGCCCTGAACATTCACTACCGGATCACGCTTGGCATTAACGCGTTCCAGTGGTTTCAACTGATCAACTACGCGGCCTTCGCCGGATTGATCCTCCTTGGGCGCGGCTTCAAGTCCCATCGCTCGTTCCTCCCCCTCCTCGGCGGTGGTCTCCTGGGCGCGTGTCTGTTTTATCTGCTCACGAACACGGCGGCCTGGCTTTTCAACCCATTCCTAAATCCGGAATACACGAAAGACCTGGCTGGCTGGCTTCGCGCCCTCACGCAGGGCACGATTGGTCACCCGCCCACCTGGGAATTCTTCCGCAACACCCTGCTCAGCGGCGGCTTGTTCACGGGCCTGTTCGCCGCCGCCTACAAGGAGTCGACTGTCCCGGAACCCAAGCCCGCCGAGGAACCCGAAAAGGAACCGAAACCCGCCGAGGTTGAGCCCGAGAACGCAGGGGCGTGAGCGTGACGTCGCGCCCGGAGTCACCTCGCACGAAGGCGCGAAGACGCGAAGACGCGAAGGGAATTAGGGCAATTGGTGGAATCCGGGAAGGTCTGTTCTTCACACCCTTGGCTGGCCCGTTCGACGCGGCACGAAATCACGTTTCCGATCCCTTCCCCATCGCGTCCTTCGCGCCTTCGCGCGACACAGTGCCCGTTTAATGCACGTTCACTCCCGAATCGTCGCCCCCAACTGCCGCTTCAGATTTTCCACCACTTTCGCGTGCGCGGCGTTGACTTCGGCATCGGTGAGTGTTCGGTCCGCCCCCCGATAGGTGAAGGCGTACGCCACGCTCTTTTGACCTTCGGGAACCGTCCCGCCACGAAAAACGTCAAAAAGTTCCACCGCTTCGAGATCCCCAACCTTCGCCTGGCGCACAGCCTGCAAAACCCCTTCATGTGTCGATGCCTCAAGAACCACCATCGCAACATCCCGACGCACCATTGGAAACGCCGGTAGCGGCTTGAAGGAACGCCCGGCATTCCGTCGGGCCAGGATCTGGTCCAGATCCACTTCGGCCAGCAACACCGGGTCGCGAAAATCATACTCCTTCGCCAGGCGCGCCTGAACCATGCCCAACTGCCCGAAGGGGATTTTTCCGCCAATGGCGAGCGTTGCCGATTCCACAAACAGTTCCGTGGCTTCGGCCCGCTTCAAGAAAGCCACCCCGCGGAGCCCGGCATGTTCCAGGAATTCTTCAATCACTCCCTTCAGGTCGGAGAGTTCCTGCCGGGACTCACGATCCGTCCCAGCCCAGAACGCCGGATGCCGGGCGCCCGTCAGGGCAATCGCCAGGGACCACCCCTCGCCCACCCCGTCCGCGTCACGACGGAACACGCGCCCCAGTTCGAACATCGCCAAGTCGCCGTTCCGGTGCCGGAGGTTGTGCCGGAAAATGTCCAGCAACCCCGGCAGCAGGCTCGGCCGGAGCGCATCCATGTCGCTGCTCAACGGATTCGCCAATCCCACGACCACCGCCCCGTCCACGCCACGCACCGCGGTCCTTGAGATGAGGGTCTGACCCTGCGCTTCATTCAGGCCAAGGCCCGTCAGGAGACGACGGATCTGCATCAACTCGTCATAACGATCATCGAACGGGTGCGACCCTTTGGCGTGCCGCGGCGGTGTCGCCGGGATCCGATCCACCCCGTACAACCTCGCCACCTCCTCGATCAGATCCGCTTCGCGCTTGAGATCCACCCGGTAGGACGGGATCAAAAAAGTGGCCGGCTCAAGCGGGGTCGTGTCATCGACCGCACGGGCGCGCCGGTTCACCATCCGGAGGCCCAACTGCGCAAGGATCAACTCGATCTCGACCGGGCTCAGACTGAGTCCGAGCAACTCGTTCACCTTCGCGTGCCGCAGCGTGACCGGCTTCGGCACGTTCGGCGCCGGATGCACGTCGACCACCCCCTTCGCCAGAGATCCCCCGGCGGTGGCCAGAATCAGGTGGGCCGCCCTTCGACTGGCCCAGTCGGTCGCTTCCTCATCCGCGCCACGCTCGAATCGATACGATGAGTCGGTGCGAATCCCAAGCGCCTTGCTCGTTCGCCGGATGCTCGTGGGGGTGAAGTACGCCGACTCCAGGAGCACGTCGACGGTTTGGTCCCGAATTTCCGTATTGCGCCCACCCATGACACCCGCCAGCGCGATGGCCTTCACGGGATCGGCGATCAACAGATTCTCGGCGCCGAGCGTATGGGATTTGCCGTCCAGGGTGACGAAGGTCTCCCCTTCCACCGCGCGCCGCACGAGGATCGTCGGCCGGCCATCGGAGCCCTTGGCAACCAGGTGATAGTCAAAGGCGTGAAGCGGCTGGCCCGTCTCGAGCATCACGAAATTCGTGGCGTCGACCACATTGTTGATGCTCCGCAGCCCGACCTTCTCCAGGGGTTGCCGCAGCCAGTCAGGACTCCGTGCGACTTTCACGCCGCGGATAACCCGGGCCGTGTAACGCGGTCCCAGGTCCGGGGCATCGAGTCGGACCGAGATCCAATCCTCGACGTTCTCCCGGTCCCCTGCCCCGGCATCGACGACCTGTGGCATCCGCACCGGATTGCCGGTGACCGCGGCGATCTCCCGGGCGATGCCGATCAAACTGTTGAGATCCGGCCGGTTGGGGGTCACCTCAAGGTCATAGACAACGTCGCTTTCGCCGCCGCCGAGGTAGGCACCGAACGCCTGCCCGACGGTCGCGTCCGGCTTGAGGATCAGCAATCCGTCCTGCTTCTGCAGGCCATGGGCCTCCGGATCGAGAGCCAACTCCTCCGCAGAACACATCATCCCGTGGGACTCGACACCCCGGATCTTGCCTACCTTGATCGTGAACGGTTCCTTCTCCCCGGGTTTCGGCGGCAATGTAGCTCCCGGAAGGATGAGCGGGACCTTGTCACCCGGTTGGAAATTCTGCGCACCGCACACGATTTGGCGTTCGCCTGTTCCATCCTGCACCCGGCACACCGACAACTTGTCGGCATTGGGATGGCGGTCCCGTGTGATGACCTCGGCCACCACCACGCCATCGAAGGCCCCGCCTAACTTTGCCACCCCTTCCACTTCCAACCCGAGAAGCGTCAGGCGCTCGGTGAGTTGTTCGGGCGTCCAATCGAACTCCACGTACTGCTTCAACCAATTCAGCGTGATCTTCATGGCAATTCGGCGCTCCGCGCACCAGCACCCGAAATTCCCACAACATCCAGAACCGGCTCCGCCGACCGGGGGGAGGA
>JBBQIU010000262.1:0-5362 GCA_038325245.1 Verrucomicrobiota bacterium | reverse complement strand
AGGCGGAGAGCGGCCGGAAATGGCCCTCGATCCTGGAGGCACATGGGGACTGGCTCCGGGACGGTACCCTGTATGTGGCGGTAAGGCACTTGGGGCATCGATTGGCGGAGGTGTATCACCACATACCGGGCCTGAAGTATCCGGCGGCGGCGCAGGCACTGCGGCGGTTCAAGGAGTCGCTCGGGGACGACCGTTCCCGACAACATTTCGTCACACAACTTCAACGGAAGCTGGTGCGAGCGTAGAGGCGCTATTGTTGTATGTCGTGATTTGACCCCATTGCCTCTTGCCCCGTCGGGACTCGAGGAAATAGAGACGAAATCCGATAGGCATCTAGGCATCTGGAACGTGGAGAAGGCGCCGGTGAGTTTATCCTTGTTCGCCTGGATCCCGTGGTCCCCGGACTGAAGTGCCTGAGCAAGGCGCCGGCGTCGCGGTACGGGTCGGCGGAGGAACTCGCGCAGGACCTGCAACGATGGCTGCCGGGGAGCGACACCTACCGCTGGCCCGGCTTGCGAATCTGCGCCAGGGGCCCGACCCAGCGGGTGTTGTATCGGCGGTTTAGTTCATCCCCGGCATGGAGCGGCCGGGGTTCGCGCCCGTAGTGCTGATCATCCATGCCTTCCCAGGGCAGCGGTTCCACGCGATCCCCTTGGACGACGTGGAAGTCGGCGTCCTTGTCCCAACCCACCGTGAACAGGAAAAAAGTCCGTTGGGCCTCCGGGGGCTTGGACGCGACTTGGTCCGCGGCGAACTCGACCGTCAACTGGTCGCCCCCGTTAAGCAGGACCAAGCCTCCATCCCGCGCTGCGAGCAATTCATCGACGGGTCCGTAGCGGGTGCACCAACCCGTGGGGGTGATCCGCCAATCAGGCCAGGATCGAACCCGGGCGTAGTCGGGGGTGAGCGGCTGGGTCCAGGGAAGGTCCACGAACTCCGAATAGCCGCGCCAGTGAAGGTCGGTTCGGGACGGTTCAACCCGCTGAATTCGGGTGCCGGATTCGCCCGCCTTCTCGGCAAGGGCGATGCGGTCCCAGTGGATCTCGAAGCCGGCGGTGAGCCGAAGCCGGCGGGTATTTGTCGGCAACCGGTTCTCAAGATCGACGAGGATCGTCTTGGTTTTGCCAATCGGGGCGCCGACGGTGACGTCGATCGTTTTCCAGGTTCCTTCGACCTCGGCCTCGAGCGTGGGGAATGGGAACGGGATCTCCGGGTCGCGGCTGGCGGCGATGTTGGCCATGCCTCCGCCGAACCGAAGCCAACCGTGAAGAACGAGCACGAGCGGTCGGGTGGCGTCGATCGGTTCGAAGTCCAGGACGACCCCGTGAGGGTACGCATGGCCGCGCTGCTGGGGGGATCGGAGTTCAATGGGGGACACCATGACCTGATCGATTTCGCGCAAGGCCGCGGTGACGTCGGCGCCGGCGAGATTCGTCGCGCGCGACGGTGCGCGGAAACGGTGAAGGGTCATCAGGCTGGTGGGTGGGAAGGGGCGCCCGGGAACAAGCTTGTCGGTGGCGTGTACTTCGGTGCCGGGCGGATGATCGACCACCACCAGAGCGGCCTGGTCCAGGTAGAGCACCTCGCGAAGTTCTTCGGTGATTTGGATGGCGTAGTCACCGGCACGTGGGGGGAAGTCGGAATCGTCGCCGATGCGCACAAGTTCGTCCGGGTCGGCTTCGATGTAACGGCCCTCGGCGACGGGCAGCCCCACGGGAGCCGCGCCCAGGAGATCGGTGACGAACGTAAAAGCGTTCCCGTCCCAGCGGTAGAGGTAGGGACACGAACCGGTCGGGCGGATGAGTTCGATCAGCGCGACCTGCTGCGTCGATTGAACGGGGGTGTCGACGTCGGTGCTCATGGTGTCGAACCAGCGGACGTTGAGCGTGTCGATATTGGTGCGCGGACCGACGCCGATTTCGATCGGAAGCTGGTGAACCGTGCGAAGGGCCCGCCAGTTGCCGGCGACGACCTCGATGCGAAGGCCGAGGCCGCTGGAATTGGAACGTGTGCCGAGCAGCCGGAGCTTGAGTTGGTGGTTGGCGTTGCCGCCTTCGTTGCGGAAGACGCGCAGGCCTTGGCCTTCAACGGCGGCGACGAGGTCGGTGTCGCCGTCGTTGTCGAGATCGGCCAGAGCGAGAGCGGTGACAAGGCCCGCGGGAACCTTGTCGAGACCGAGGTCGGCGGTGGATTCCACGAAACCCGACTGGCCGGCATTGCGCCAGGCAAGCAGTCCGTTGTCGGTCGGGGCGAGGATGTCGAGCCACCCGTCGTTGTCGTAGTCGAGGAGGGCGATGGACCGCACGTTCCTGCCGTTGAGGGGAACGGTCAGGGGATCGGCGAAACCATTGAGAACGACGGTGAGTTGTCCGGCCTCGGCGAGGATGAGGTCGTTCCGAAGGTCGTTATTGAGATCGCCGACGGCGACGACGGCGCTCGCGGGCCAGGGCGTGGCGGGCGGGGCGTTTGTGACGGGTCCGCCGCGCTGTTTGGCGAGAAGGACGGGTGCCTGGGCGTTTCGGAGCAGGAAGAAATCGTTCAGTTCGTCGCCGTTCCAATCGTCCATCACGAGCGCGTCGATGCCATTGAGGTCGGGGGTGAATCCGGAGACGTCGGTGGCATTGGTGAAGTACATGTTGCCGAGATTGCGGAGCAGACGGACGGCGCGGTTCGTCGGTGTGAGGAGCACGAGGTCAAGGCTGCCAGCGAAGTCGACATCGACGAGGAGGCCGTCTTCGGCTGGTTGATTGCGAAGATTCGAGAAGGCCGTGGAATCCGTCATGACGCCGTTGGTGGCGACGCGGAAGGCGTGAAGGCCGCGGTCGCCGAGGACGACGACATCTTCGTAGCGGTCCTTGTTGAGATCGCCGACCAGCACGCGGGAGTAGGTGTTGTCTGGGTTTACCGGGACGGGATTCGGCGCGGGATTGAGTTGGGCGCCGTCGTTGAGGAGCAGACGGAACTGGCCCGCGCCTTCGCGGACGAACAGGTCATTGCGACCGTTGTGGTGGATGTCGAGGACGGCGAGGGGGCCGGAGAAGCGCGAGGCGTTGTCGCCGAGGAATGCCGGTGTGGCGTCGGTGAAGGTGACGGGGAGGCCCTTGGGATCAGGTTGTTCCAGGCGGAAAGGAGCGCGGATCTCCGTGTGAATGCATCGTTCGACCATGCTCTGGTCGACGGAGGTTCCGGCGCGCTGGCTCAGGATGGCGCGATGGGTATCCATGGCCGCGGCGGCTTCCTGGGCACGGTCGAGCCGGGTGAGCGTCTGGCTGAGATTGTAGAAGGCGGACGGGTGATTGGTTTCGAACTGGGTGACCTCCTCGAAGAGGGCAGCGGCGTCTTCGAACTGGCCCAGATCCGAATAGGCACGGCCGAGAAGGTAGCTGACGGCATTGACGGTGCGGTCGACGTCCTTAGCGATCTGGAGTTCCGGGATGGCCTGATCGGCCTTGCCTTCGCGGAGGAGGGCGGCGCCGAGGATGAAGTGGGCAGGGCCGAGATTCTGGTTAAGACGGATGAGTTCGCGGGCCTGTTCGGCGGCGGTCTGGGGATCGTTGGCGCGGAGTAGGGCGTTGGCGAAGTTCTGGCGGGCGTCGGGGTGGGTGGGTTGGAGGGCGACGGCCTGGCGGAAGACTTCGACGGCTTTGGCGGGTTCATCGCTTTCGTAGAAGCTTCGGCCCTGAACGGAAAGGCGCTGGAACTGATCCTCGACGGAGCCGGCCTGGGCGGCGTGCGGGTTTTTGGGGCCGCACGCGGTGAGGGTGGTGAGGGTGGTGAGGATCGCCAGGAGCGCATGTAGGAAGGAGGCGCCAGCCGGGTGTGACGGTGGCGGGACCGGTAAAGGCATGCGGGGAGGGTACGGAAAGGAGGGATGGGTGCAAGCGGACCCGGCGCGGCGGGGCGACGCGGCAGAATGGGGTGGAATTCGCAGAAAGGAATGGCTTCGTGGGAGGCTTCCCGATAACCCCTTCGACGGAATGAGGTCCATGACCGGTTATGGGTGCGGCGAGAGCGTGCACGAAGGAAGCAAGATCACGGTGGAGCTGAGCTCCGTGAACCGGCGTCAAAGCGAGATTTCCGTGAATTTGCCACGGGATCTGGAGGTTTTGGAGGCGCGGATCCGGGACGAGTTGAACCGGCAACTGTCGCGCGGGCGTGTGAGCGTGCGGGTAACGATGCATGCCGGGGACGAGCGCCGGGCGGAGTCGGTGCGGGTGAATCGGGTGCTGGCGCGCGCCTATGCCCGGGAGTTCACCCAGCTCGCCGATGAATTGGGGTTGGAAGGTCGTCCCTCGCTGGAATTGGTGTTGCGGGCGCCCGGGGTGATGGACACCGCGGAGGAGGCGCCGGATGCGGAGGCGTACTGGCCGGCGGTCTCGGGGGCGTTGGTCGAGGCGCTTGGGCAGATGATCCAGATGCGGGAAAAAGAGGGGGCTCACCTTGCGGAGGATTTGTCCGCGCGCCTGGCCATTCTGCGGCAGGCGGCCTCCGCGGTCCTGTCAAGGGCGCCATTGGTGGCGGAGTACTATCGCCGGCAACTGCAGGACCGAATTGCAGCGGCGGGGATCCATTGGAGCGAGGAGGATGGGGAGCGCATCCAGAAGGAGGTGGCGCTGTTCGCCGATCGTTCGGATATAACGGAGGAACTGACCCGGTTGGAGAGCCACTTCGTCCAGTTCAAACAATGCCTTGCGAGCACCGAGCCGGTCGGGCGGACGCTGGATTTTCTGGCGCAGGAGCTGAATCGGGAGATCAACACCATCGGATCGAAGGCCAACGATGCCGCCATTGCCCGGGAGGTGGTGACCCTGAAGGCCGAACTCGAACGGATCCGCGAGCAATCCCAGAACCTGGAGTAACGCCGCATGGTTCAAAGTGAGGCCACGGCGGTGTTGCTCCTGATCAGTGCCCCTTCCGGGGCCGGCAAGACGACGGTTTCTCAGCGGTTGCTTGCGGTGACGTCCGGATTGGAACGGGTGGTGACCTGCACGACCCGGCCTCCGCGGGGGGGTGAGAAGGACGGAATCGACTATCACTTTCTCGACCGCGCCACATTCGAGGGTCGCGTCGCGGTCGGCGAATTCCTCGAGCATGCGGAGGTTTACGGCAATCGATACGGCACGTTGAAATCGGCGGTCATGGACCGCTTGGGAGCGGGCGTCGATGTCCTGTTAAGTGTCGATGTGCAAGGAGCGGAGGCCATCCGGTCGGTCGCATCGACGGATGAGGCTCTCCGAAGGGCGCTGGTGTCGGTCTTCATCATGCCGCCGTCGCTGGCTGAGCTGGAGAGACGGTTGCGAGGACGTAACGAGGATTCCGCGGCAGTCGTGGCGCGGCGGTTGGACGTGGCGCGGGAGGAGAT
>JBBQIU010000261.1:0-5363 GCA_038325245.1 Verrucomicrobiota bacterium | reverse complement strand
TATCTCCGACATCCCGGAGGCCGTGATTCGGATCGCGGGCAATTCCCAGGACGGCATTCAGGCCATCGGCGGATTTCTGGCGCGGTTGGCGGGGCGCAGCGAACAGGAGGTCATGACGTTCATGACCATTCCCTCGACGATCTCGGGGGGGCCGTCGATCTTCCAGGTCCGGATTGGGTCGGGGGAGGTTCTCAGTTCCGGGGATGAGGCGGATGTTCTACTGGCGTTTTATCAACACTCGTATGACGAGCATCTGCGTTCGTTGAAGAAGGGTGGAATTGTCGTCTACGACCAGGACCACGTGGAGCCGAATGCCGAAGAGAAGGTGAATTACCACCACATCGCGGTGCCGATCTCGAGCCGGACGGTGGAGGCGATTGGGGGCGTGGGTCGGGAGAAGGGGAAGAACGTCTTCGCGCTGGGGTTGCTGGCGAGAATGTTTCACCTGAACGTCGCGAAGCTGGAACAACTGATCACCGAGCGGTTTGCAGGAAAGGACGCGAGTATCGCGCAGAACGCGGTGACGGCGTTTCATTCGGGCTACAGTTTCCAACTGGAGAACGTGGTCGAATTGTTCCGGTTCCTGGAAGGGCAGCAGCGTTCGGGTCGCCAGATCGTGATGAATGGCAACGAGGCCCTGGCGTATGGATTGATCGCGGCGGGCGTGCGGTTCGGCGCCGGCTATCCGATCACGCCGTGGACCGATGTGATGGAACTGCTGCGTCGGGAATTGCCGAAGTACGGCGGGATGTTCGTGCAATGCGAGGACGAGATTGCGGCGGTTTCGATGGCGATTGGGGCGGGTTATGCGGGCCGCGTTTCGGTGACGGGCTCGAGCGGGCCTGGGATTTCCCTGAAGACGGAGGGCATCGGGTGGGCGGTGATGGCGGAGGTGCCGCTGGTGGTGATCGACGTGCAGCGGGGCGGACCCTCGACGGGCATGCCGACGAACGTGGAGCAGAGCGACCTGAACATTGCCTGCTTTGGCGGCCACGGGGACAGCCCGAGGGTGGTGGTGGCGCCGACAAACGTGGAGGACTGCTTTTACATGGCCATCGAGGCCGTGAACATCGCGCGGAAATACAGCGTTCCGGTGATTCTCCTGACCGACCAGGCGATCGCGACGCGCATCGAGGCGTTTGAAGAGCCGGATCTGAAGGCGCATTGCCAGGATATTTCACCCGACTTGACGCCGGTGGCGGCGCACAAGCCGTATGACTTGTCGCCGGTGGACGGTGTGACACGGCACGTGGTCCCGGGAACCCGGATCGCGGACGGAAAGTATCCGATCGTGACGGGGCTGGAGCATGACGAGATGGGGCATCCCTCGGGATCACCGCGCGTTCATGTTGCGATGACGGCGAAGCGGCGGAAGAAGCTGCAGGCGCTCGGCTCGGAACTTCCCGTGCCGGATGTTTTTGGCGGTCCGGACGGGGAGACCCTGCTGGTGGGTTGGGGATCGACCCAGGGACCGATCCGCGAAGCGGTGATCCGGGCGCGGCGTGAGGGACGTTCGGTTTCGGCCATCCACCTTCGACACATCAATCCGCTTCCCAACGGGTTGGAGACGATCTTCTCGCGGTTCCGGCACGTGTTCGTGGTCGAGATGAACGATTCCGGCCTCTACGGCTACGGCCAACTGGGTCTCCTCCTTCGGGCCCGTTATTGCGATCCCCGCATCCGGGCCATCAACAAGACCGACGGATTGACGTGGAAGGTGCGGGAGATTCTCGACCATGTTCAGAATCTGATCTCCGGTGGAACCGAACAAAACGGCGCCGGAACCCAAGTGCACGTCGCCTAGGCGGAATCGCAGCGCCTTCCCCGTTTTCATTCTAGAATCCCATAGTATGAGCCAGCCCATTCCTTTTCAGATTCCCGCCCGGCCCGCAACCGGGGTCATACCCCTGATTCCCGACAGCGAGCGCAAGGGGCTCACCAAGAAGGAAATCGCGGCCGACCATCCCACGTGGTGCCCCGGCTGCGGCGATTTCTCGGTGCTCGCGCTCTACTACAAGCTCATCGAGAAGCGGAAGGTGTGGCATGAGAAGGTGACAACGATTGCGGGTATAGGGTGCTCGAGCCGTTTCCCGTACTTTGTCCAGGCTCACGGGGCCCATGACATCCATGGGCGCGCCCTGCCGTTCGCCAGCGGCGTGTCCCTGAGCCGCCCCGACCTGCACGTTTTTGCCTTCAGCGGCGATGGCGACGCGTTTTCGATCGGGGGCAATCACTTCAACCACACGGCGCGCAAGAACATCAAGATGACGCTGGTGGTGATGGACAACTGGGTTTACGGCCTGACCAAGAAGCAAACCTCCCCAACCTCGCCGATCGGGTTCAAGAGCAAGACCGACGTTTGGGGCTCCTTCGACCAGCCGATCAATCCGATCCGCCAGGCTCTAGCGGCCGGGGCGACGTTCGTCGCACGGACGACCCATACCAACCCGAATCACCTGCTCCAGATGATGGAGGCGGCAATGGATCACGACGGCTTCAGTTTCGTCCAATGCCTGAGCGAATGCGTCGAGTTTTACCCGGCAGCCTTTGACAGCTCCAATCCTCGAAAGGGCGGGAAGTTCGTCGAGATTCCGAAAGACCACGATGTCACGGACGACGTGGCGGCGTACAAACTGGCCGGGGAGCCGTTTCCGGGCTACTTCGGAATTCATTACCGCGTGAATAGACCCACAAAGAACGTGCTCGAAGGGAAGGTCGTCCAGGAGGCCCAGACGAGAACAGCGGGACAGGCGCCGTGGCAGATTCTGCAAAAGACCTTCGACAGGATGCGGTGACGTTAGACGCTCCGGGATTTTGCCACGGAGCCACGGAGCCACGGAGAGCCGGAACCTCCGAATTTTGACGGGTATTGGGTCCAGGAACAGCGGAACGAATGGCTGCCTTCGCTTCGCTTCGGAGGCCCTCACCCCGGCCCTCTCCCGAGAGCGGGGGAGGGGGAAATGGCTCAGCATGTTTCGGAGGGTTTGGCCGCAGGTACTCGGAGCACGGGTTCGCGTTGCTCGCATACGGTGATCCAAGCATTTCTCTCGCGTCGCACGCCATTCCCTCTCCCTTTGGGAGTGGGAATGGAGATGGCCATTTTTCCGGTCTGGAATCCCAACGGGATTCCGTGCCGAAGCCCAGGGTAGGCCCGCGAAGCGGGCCTACCCTGGGTCAACGGGCATTAAAATTTTAACCCCAAGGGGTTACGTCCCGATGGCGAGGGTTGCGAAGAACGGGCTACCCTGAGTACAAACGGCATCCAGAAGGGCTTCCCAACTCAGATACCGTGCCCCGTTGTCATCGAGTCGACGGTTTTCTCCTCAACCCCAGTGGCGATTCTCAGTCCGCTTTGAGCTGTACGGTCGGTGGTTCGGCGAAGTCCGACCACAGGCGGTCAAGGAGCCCCGGATCCGGTTCACCGTCGAAGGCGACGTATCGGTATCGGGAGACGTAGGGCGAACCCGGTTGGATGGACCAATCCCCGCCTTGGGAGGGTGCCCAACAGACGAACGGTTCATTGGGATGGACTCGAAGCGGCTGAGGCGCCCGGAAATTCTCCGGGTGGCCGAGCACCGCGATTCCGGCGAGTTCGCCTGTCACCTGGCCGCCGAGCCAGTACCAGCGCGCGCGTGTTTCATTGGCGGTGACTCGATTGGTGACGCCATTCGAATCAAGGTAACGCGCGTTCGCCTTCCCATTCCAGTTCCAGGGGCCCCTCAATCCCACGCCACCGTAATAGTATTTGGGAAGCTCCAGGGCCTGCGCGGCGACGATGCGCTGCTCGGAACGAAGGTCGAAGAGATGGAAGGGCGGAGCATCCGGGAGGCGGATCGGAACGACCGTGACCTGCCAGGTGTCCTCCAGAACCCGGACCGGCGGGGATACCAGCGTGTCGAGATAGACCTGGCGGCCACTGAATCGCGAGAGGACAGGGCCGGAATCGAAGCCGTCGAATCCCAGGAAATCCACGCGGGCCTTACCCTCGCCCATGTTCCAGAAATCCGGCGCCCGACCGTCGAACAGGGTCTTTGTCCAGGCGGCCCAGATACCGTGGTGATGGACATGGTTGGCAGGATAGTCGTCGGTGACGATGCGTCCCGAGGGGGTCAGGACAGGATGAAGGTATCCTCCACGCTCGAAGATGGGGGGAATCTCGGGTCGGGGCCGTCGTCCTTCATGGGCGAGGTAACGGAGGACGGGTCGTCCGTCGACTCGCACTTCAAGATCCCGTTCGATCCAGGCGGTGGAGGTGGCTTGAGGATCCCGTGGCGACGCGCCCTGGGACGGGTGGAGTTGGTAACGGCGTGTGGCGCCGGCTGGGAGCTTTGTCTCAATGAACCAAGCATGCCCGTCAGCAAATTGAAGTGTCCGCACGGAACCATCGGCGGCCCGGAGTTCCCATGACTGGTCGGTCCGGATGCCGTCGGGCGGGTTGAATCCGGCGAGGGCGGACTCCCGGGCATGAGGTCCGGCGTCCACGACAATTTCGGGCACGGCGCCGTGGGCGGAGGTCGCAAGGGTATGGGCCAGGGCGAGGGTGAAGGCGAGCAGTGCCGGGCGAATGGGGAGAGGGTGATCGGGCACGGATGTTTTTCCGCCCGACGCGGGGTCATGCGCAAGCCTTGGTTCTGCTTCATCCATCCGGGCCTCTCTCGCTTTCCTTCTCTGCGCTCTCTGCGTTCCCTGTGGCCTAAATTTAAACGGGCATGCGGGACCGGAAGGGGAGGATTTGCCACAAAGAACGCAAAGAACGCAGAGAATCGGAAGAACGGGCGAGGCGCACTCCTGGCCCCTGCGAATTTTCAGACAGGCTCTAAGGCTTCTCGAGGGTCAACCAGGCCATCACGGGGAAATGGTCGCTGGGAAACTGGTCGCCTTGTTTGAAGGTGACGATTTCCGTGGCGCGAACGGACGCCTTGCCGCGAAGCAGAATCCAATCGATTCGTTGACCGTTCTGCTTTGGAACCTCAAAGCCGGAGAAGGAATTGTAGGTTTCATTGCGGCGCTCGGCCGCCAGATTCCAAGTGTCCCGGAAGTAGCCGTCGCCGGTCAAAATGTCGAAGGCTTTGTTGGTTCCGGCCACGGCATTGAAGTCACCGACGAGGAGGATGGGCAGGGTGGTATCGAGCTTGGCGACCCGGGTGCGGATAAGGTCCGCCGCCTTTTCGCGGGCGGGTTGGATCTGGTGATCGAGGTGGGTGTTCCAGAAATGGAATTCGGAATTGTCACGCCGATCGAGGAAGTGCACCCAGGTCACCATGCGTCGGTTCGAGTGACCCCATGTGGAGGAAGCGATCACCTCCGGCGTGTCCGATAGCCAGAAGTGATCATAGGCGAGCGGCTCAAAACGGTCGGTCCTG
>JBBQIU010000260.1:0-5368 GCA_038325245.1 Verrucomicrobiota bacterium | reverse complement strand
TGCCTGAACTCCGCGCGCGCCTGGGTGAAGACGGCCTCGTAGGACTTGGTTCCGCGCAGCGTGGGCTGGTAGGCGGTGGACCAGAAATTCATTGTCGCCAGATCGCGGACGTAGAGAAAAGTTCCCCAGTTGTCGCGGATCGCGTCCTCCCGCCAGCGGGTGACCGCGAGGTCCCGCCAGCGACTGTAACCGCCGCCGTTGCTGGTGATAGCGACGTGGTATCGCCCGTTGGAGAGCAGATGCACCTGGGGCGCTTCGCGGCTGGGATCCGTGTAGACGCGCATCAGGCTTTCCGCTTTCGCTGCGCTGGCCTTGGATGTCTCGAGGATCAGGTCCTCGTTGAAGATGCTCGCCCCGGTCGTGGGCAGGCGTTCCTGAAGGAGCAAGGCTGTTGCCTTGAGTATCGGACAGGCCATGAAGCGCCTCTGCATCGGGCATCCGCGCAACAGGTTCACCAGCGAAATCAGACTCATTCCCTGGTGGTGGATCATGTAGGAACGAATGGTCGCGCTGGGCTCGTCCGGCGGAAGGCGTGTCGGGGTGTAGTCGATCGCCTCGTAGAATCCATAGATTCCGGCGCGCCCCTCGGCCTCGAGTCGCTGCAGGTTCCTGCAGGCCTCGACGGGCGCCACCATGAGCGCCATTGCACTGGCGTAAGGCGCAATCACCAGGTCATCGGCCAACCCACGCTTCAATCCCAGGCCCGGCACCCCGAAAGCCCGGTATTGGTAGTTCAGTTGCGTGTCCGTCCGGTTGTAGCCGGATTCGGAAATACCCCAGGGAACGCCCCGCAACCGGCCGTACTCGATCTGCTGCTGGACGGCGGCATTGCAGCTGTGGTCCAGCAAAGTGTTCTCATAGCTCGGCATGACCAGCATTGGCATCAGGTATTCGAACATCGAACCGCTCCACGAAACGAGCATCGGCCCTCCCCGCGAGGCCACAAGGAGGCGCCCCATGGAGAACCAGTGATCCTGGGGAACCTGACCCAGGGCGATGGCGACATAGCTGCACAGGCGCGCCTCGGAGCCCAACAGATCGTAGGAACTGTTGTCAGACCGACGCTCGGTCACGTTAAAGCCGATGGAGAACAGGTCCTTCCCGGGGTCGAAGAGAAACGCGAAATCCATCGCAGCGAGCTCGTCGACCAGCCGGGCGAGATCCTCCAGCGCACTGATGCGCTGGCGTGCGCGCTCGCTGGACTCCAACAGGAAGGCGGAGAGTTGTTGAAACTCCTCGACCTCTTCGCTCGTTCTCCCGCCGTTCTCACTTCCTGGGCCGTGAAGGGCTGCCTCGATCAGGGGACAGAGGGACCCGGCCAGGGTGGCGGCAGCCCGCAGCGTGGGCGCTTCGCTCAATTGCCTGAGCCCGTCGTCCAGTGACTGAGCCGTTGAAGCCTCCTTCGCGACCGCGTCGCCAGCGACCGCCGGGTGGGACTCGGGCGTCTTCATCCCGGGTTGGCGGCTCGGAAGCGGATCCGCCAGCATCAGCCACGGTGCCATCATGCGCAGGTCAGTCAGGTGATCCTGGCCGTTTCGTTCGAGGGCCCTTGCCCAGCCTGCGAATTCCTCCCCGTCGGTGCCGGGCGACAAGGCGATCGCGCCCGCCTGACCCGTTACCCGCGCCAACAGGTCCCGGGAGGCGCGGAGCGACGATGGGACCTGCTCCAATTCCAACTCGATGCGCCGCACCGCGGCGTGCGAGGGGGCCAGGTGCCTGAGGACTTTCACTGTGTCGCGCAGGCCATCGAAGACCGTGGGCGAAAGGATGGGCTCGTCCGCCTGCTCACGCAGCCCCGCACCCAGGGTGAGCAGGTGTCCGGCAAGATTGCCGCTGTCGACACTCGATACGTAGTGCGGGAGCAGCGGTTGGAGCGTGACGGTATCGTACCAATTGTAGAAATGGCCGCGATGCCGCTCGAGCCGCAGCATCGTGGCAAGGGATTCGCGAGTGCGGAAGAGGAGTCCCGCAGAGGACAGGTAGCCGAAATCCCAGGCCGCCAGGTTGGCGAGCAGTGACAGACCCATGTTCGTCGGGGAAGTTCGCGGAGCCACCGTTGGGATAGGAATCTCCTGGAAGTTATCCGGCGGGAGCCAATTCGAATCGGCGGTCACGAACGTCTCGAAGAAGTACCAGGTCTTCCGCGCGGTCCGTCTCAGGAAGTCCAACTGCGGTCCGGTCAGGGCCGGCGGGGGTGCAAGGATGGGCTGGCTGATCCACCACGCGATCCACGGAGCCGCCAGCCAGAGGCCAAGAAACGGGAGCGCCGCCGGCAGTTGCGCGGGTCTCAAGAGGGCCAGGACGCCCGCGGTCAGCAGGCCGAGGCCGGGAGCGATCCACATCGTGACATAGAACCCCGGGATTCCCGGACGCACCGTTTGTTCGGAGTCGCTGGATGTCCGCCATTGCAGGAGCTGTTTGTGGGTGACCGTCAGGCGGTACAGCGTCCGCCCGATTGCATCGAGGCTGATGAGGGCGTCGTAGGGCAGAAACGCCAGTGTCAGGCAGACCTGGCCCAGTTGACGGCCGGCTGATCCCGCCCATCCCCGCAGGTGCATGGCCAAGGGAAGGTCCGTCGGCCTGTGCAGGATCTCGACGAAGGACGCCATCATGACAGGAATTGTGACGATCCCGAGAACCAGCACAGCACCCAGGGCGCCGAGGGAGGGGAACAGCATCCAGCCGCCCAGCATCAGCAGCGTCAACGCGACGGGAACCAGGCTACGCCTCAGATTGTCGAAGATTTTCCACTGAGACAGTACCGACAGTGGATTCGTGATGCGGTGACCCTTCGTAAGCGGCACCCGGGGAAGGAGCCATTGGGTGATCTGCCAATCGCCACGGATCCATCGGTGCCGGCGGTCGATGTCCACGTTATATCGGGATGGGTACTCCTCATAGAGTTCCACGTCGCTGACGAGCGCGGAGCGGGCGTGACAGGCTTCCAGCAGGTCATGGCTGAGGATCGTGTTTTCGGGAAAGCGCCCGTTCATGACCCGCTCGAAGGCGTCCACATCGTAAATGCCCTTCCCGATGAACGAGCCTTCCTGGAACACATCCTGGTAAACGTCCGACACCTCCCTCGTGTAGGGATCGATGCCCGCGTCGCCGGCGAGCAGTCGGGCGAACCAGGATCTTCGGGCGCTGGGCAGGCTCACGCCCACCCGCGGTTGGAGGATGGTGTAGCCCTCGGTCACGATTCCGCTCATGGCGTCGAACACGGGCCGGTTGAGGGAATGGGCGATCGTGCCGACGAGTTTGCGGGCCACATCGCGGGGAAGCTGGGTGTCGGTGTCGAGCGTGATGACATACTTGATCGAGGCCAGGATGTCCGTACCACCCACCACCTCCGAGAAGCAGTCGGGAGCGCCACCGCGCAGCCGTGCATTAAATTCCGCGAGCTTCCCTCGCTTGCGTTCATAGCCCATCCACAGGCCTTCGCCGTTGTTCCAGCGACGGGGGCGGTGAAACAGGAAGAAGAGCTGCTTGTCCTCCGAGGAGTGTTTGCGTTGCAGCGTCTCAATTCCGGCCCGCGCCCGTTCCATGAGCACCTGGTCCTCGGGCAGGCTCTCCACCGAGGCATCGCGGAGGTCGGTGAGCAGGGCGAAGTGGAGGTTGCGATCGCGGTTCGCGAGGTGGTGGATTTCCAGGATCTCGATGAGGCGGTCGACCTCCTCCACGCTGGTGAGCAGGGTGGGGACAACCACCATCGTCCGGCAGTCCGGGTCGATGCCCGACGAGAAATCGAGACGCGGAAGTGACCGGGGTTTCACCAACATTGTCGACAGCCAGTTCATCAGCGCCACCGCGAGCTGGCTGGCGCACAGGAGGAAGACCAGGGTGAAGAGTCCCAGCCTCCAGGCGGCCAATCCCATGGTAAGGGCGTGCTGCACGGCGGACGCCGTGGCAATGACCGTCAACATGGCCACTCCGCCTCCATAGAATGCGAGCGGGCAGCGGTGGATGGCACGTTCCACGACGGACCGCCAGGGCCACCGCACTTTCGCCAAGCGCCCCAAGATGGGTTCACCCTTGTCGATCAGGTAATACCCCACGTGTGCCGTGCGGTCCTTGGGTCCCCGCTGACGCGCACTCTCCGCCGCCAGGGAAATGGCGGCCTGCGCCACCTCGGTCTGCGAGAGGGAGCCGTGGCGGGCGATGAACTCGACCGAATGCCGGTATCGGTCCCGGGTGGCGAAGTCCATCTTGCTGTATACGCCCGCGGGGTCCGACCGAAGGTTCTTCTCGACCTGGCTGAGGGTCTCGACGAACTCCTTCCAATCCATCGCACTGAGGAAGCGAAGACTGGCGATGCTATGGCTGACAGACACCTGGTCCATGGCCTGGTTCTGACTGTCGAGGTGGACCAGTTGTTCGATGGACAACCCATGCTCGACGAGTCGTTGTTCAAGCCAGGTGCGGGCCAGGTGCAGCACGGGACTTTGCCGTGCCAGGCGCTGGCAGAACTCCGCGACAAAGGAACTGGTATGGGGGAGATCGGCCTTCGCCATGTCCGCCAGCACGATGACCAGGCGCGACGGGTTCTTCTCCGCCACGGCCTGCAGACGCGCCACCCATAGGTCGGCGAGATCGCGATCCGACCTGGCGAGGGTGAGCCGGGCGGTGATGCGCTGCAGGTTCTCGATCAGGCCGAGCCGCAACATGATCGGGATGGCCCACAATTCCCCCAGTCGCAAGGATGTCACCGATTGGTACGCGGCGACAAAGGCGCTCAACGGTCCCGCGTCGATCTGGGCGTCCACATGTGAGATCAGCTCCAGGACGATGTCGTAGACGCGGGGAAACCCGGCGGAGGTCCCTCGCACGAGGCGGGGCAGTTCCCGGCTGTAGCCGCGGGGCAGATGCCGCCGGGCCATGCCGATCTGCTCCTCGATGAGGTAGAAGTTGTCGAGAAGCCATTCCGCCGCGGGAGTGATGTTCCGGCTGGGGTCGACCCCGAGCGTCCCGCGGTTGAAGGCACGCAGAATCCTCTCGTTGTCATCCAGCCGGGCCAGCAGGCGGTTGGAACCGTATCGGGTGGTGGTCTGGTGTTCGTGCGCCAGGGCCCGTGCGTGGTCTCCGAGTTGCTCGACGCTGAACAGTTCGGCACGCAACGGCGGTTCGCTCGGCCGTGGGCGGGATCTTCCCAGGGTCCGTTGCGTCAGCCAAGCCTGCATGCGCAGTGGAAAAGTCTGCATCCTATTCCATCCCCCGACGTGTCCTCACGGGCGGACCCAATAACCCCACCCGGGGAGACGGGGCCGTTCGGACGCCCGGTGGTTCATCCTTTCACCACGAAGCACGCTGGCCTTGGCCACGCTGCGGCCCAACGGAATCAGCACCGCGGTGTTAATCGGTCCCTTCCTGG
>JBBQIU010000259.1:0-5370 GCA_038325245.1 Verrucomicrobiota bacterium | reverse complement strand
GGTTGGGCGTCTTTTTCGCCATGGCCATCATCGCGGGCCTGGTCCTACTGGAACTGGCGGGCGGCTTCGACATCTTCACAAAGGGCGTCGAGGTCAGGGCCCGTTTTGATGCGGTCAACGAATTGCAGGTCGGCGCGCCGGTCAAGCTGGCTGGGGTTCCGGTCGGGGATGTCCGCCGCATCGCGCTCGAGGGGAACAAGGTGGTCGTGCTCCTGCGTGTCCGAACCGACGCCGGTGTGAAGACCGACAGCAGGGCGGTCATTCGGTTCGCCGGATTGATGGGCCAGAACTACGTCGAACTCACGTTCGGCAGCCCGGGCGCCCCGGCGGTCACGGCCGGCACGGAGCTGGAGGCGGAGACGCTTCCGGACATTGGTCAAATCCTGGCCAAGCTGGATTCCGTGGCGGGCAGCGTGGGAGGCATCACCAACATCTTTGGCGGGGACAATTTTCAGAACCTGCTCGGGCCGTTCACGGATTTTCTGAAGGATAACAGCCCGCGACTCACGGCGATCCTTGGCAATGTGCAGGTGATCTCGAAGCAGATCGCGGACGGCCAGGGCACGATCGGGATGCTGGTCAAGGACGACAAGCTGTACATGTCGGCGCTGGAAACCGTGACCAACATGAATCACGCCGCGACCCAGCTTCAGGGCATCACCGGCGACGCCGAGGCGACCATGAGCGAGGCGCGGCGGATCGTGACGGATGTGGGGGCAGGTCAGGGAACGCTTGGCAAGCTGACCCGTGACGAAACGCTTTACCGCGAGACGACGACCGCCATGGTGCAGTTGCGGGAGATCCTCGAGAAGATCAACCATGGCAACGGACTGGCGGGCAAGGTCGTCAATGACGAGACCTTCTTCAAGAACGTGAAGGGGACGCTGCAGAAGGTGGAGAAGGCGACGGACGGTCTCGAGGATCAGGGGCCGATCTCGATTCTCGGAACCGTGATTGGGACGCTGTTCTGACGCGTCTCAGGTCCGGAACAACTGGCCGAGGCGCCGGCCCAGGATGCGGCTGGCGAGAAGGAGGCTGGCTCCCAGGATGGCCATTCCGACAACGCCCAGGGCGCAGGCGACCCCGGCGGCATTGGGATCGATGCGGCCCATGATGAGCCAGATCATCTTCGTGATCGGGTAGAAATCCTCCTTCATGGCCAGGATGAGGCCGTCGCTCACCTCCAGCATGGCGAGAGAGAAGGTGAGAATCGTTCCGGCGATGAGATTGGCCATGACGAGAGGCAGGGTGATGCGCCGGAGGGTGCGGAAGGGGGACGCGCCGAGATTGGCGGAGGCTTCCTCGAGGGTGATGCTCGTCTGCTGGAAGCCGGCATAGGCCGATCGAACGATGTAGGGGAGGCGTCGGACAGAATAGCTGATGATCAGGAGGAGGGTCGGATTCTCACGCGGGTTCAGCCAGGCAATCTTGAAGTCGAACGCCGCGATGTATCCGAAGGCGATGACGAGTCCGGGGAGGGCGAGCGGCAGCATGGCGAGGGTGTCGAGCACCCATGCGAAGGGGATGCGTCGGCGGGTGAGAATCCAGGCAATCGCCACGCCGAGGACCAGGTCGATGCCGGCGCTCACGGAGGCATAGAAGAGACTGTTCCGAATGCTGCCGGCGACGGCGTCCTGCACCCAGAGTTCGGAGATATTGGCGGTGGTAAACTCGGTGGGGAGCACGGAGAAGAACCACCGGCCGGCGACGGATTGGAGGAGGACGGCGAGGTGCGGGAGCAGGCCGGCGGTCACCAGAAGTCCGGCGCCGATCCAGATCAGGACCGTCTGGCGCGGAGTGGCGGGGGTCGAGGCGCCCGTGGTGTGTCCACGGGCGATCATGGCGTAGCTGCGGCGGGCCAGAACGCGCTTGGAAAGGAGGAACAGGGTGAGGGTGAGGACCACGACGAGCACGACGAGGGCGTAACCCACCGGGTTTGTGTTCAACTCGGTGATGGAGTCGAAGATCTGCACGGGGACCACCGGGGAGAATCCGAAGATGAGCGGGGTACCGAGGTCGGTGAAGGCCCAGATGAAGACGATGATGGCGCCGGCGAACCAGCCCGGCGCGATGAGGGGCAGGGTGACGGTGCGGAAGAGGCGCCATGAACCGGCCCCGAGATTTTGAGCCGCCTCCCTGAGCGAGGGGTCCACGTTGGCCAGCGCGGCGGAGACGTTGAGGAACATCACCGGGTACAGGTTCAACACCTGCAGGATCACCATGCCCCAGAACCCGCCCGCGCCGAGCCAGTCCGGAGGGTGCGCAGGATCGACGAGGCCGAGGTCGATGAGGAGCAGATTGACGGAGCCGTACCGGGCGAGCAGTTGCTTCAGACCGATGGCGCCGACGAATGGCGGCATGACCATCGGAATGAGGAGCAGTCCGCCGAGCAGGGTTTGACCCCGGAACGTGAATCGCGTGAGGACGTGCGCGAGGGGAAGCGTCAGCAGCGTGGTGAGGACGGTCGTCAGCGAGGCGAGAAGGAAACTGTTTCCGAGGGACCGGACCACCACGGGGTTGGTCAGGAGTTGGTCGAAGTACCGAAGGGTGAAACGGCCATCGATCAGGAACGCCTCGACGAGCATGAATCCGACGGGATAGAGGAGGAAGGCGGTGAAGAAGAGGCCCAGCAACGCGACCAGCAGCGCGGTGCCCGGCGTCCAGCGTCTTGAAGGCTCCATCGGGTCGGAGGGTGCCGAACCGCGGCGCGGGGTGCAAATGCAGGGATGCCGCTTTTGGGGGATTGCCGAGCCTTGCTTCCTACTCTATCACTCCCGCCCATGACGGACGTCGCCACGCCCTCTGCACGCCCGCTTGAGCCCCGTAAACAGCTCATGGAATCGATCGTGGCGATTCGCGAGCTTTCGAAGGTTTATCAGCAAGGCGAGATCAATGTCACCGCTCTGAATCGGGTGACCCTGGACATCGAAGCCGGTGAATTCCTGGTCCTTATGGGGCCGTCGGGTTCTGGGAAGTCGACGCTGCTGCACCTGATCGCGGGCATTGATCGTCCCTCATCGGGAGGTCTTCACGTCCAGGGAATCGACATCAGCCAGTTGAACGAATCCCAACTCGCGGATTGGCGAAACCAGAATGTCGGGTTCGTTTTTCAGAGCTTCAACCTGGTGCCGGTCCTGACGGCCTTTGAGAACGTCGAGCTTCCCCTGCTGCTGACGCAATTGGGTCGCAAGGAACGTCGACGCCTCGTGGGCACGGCGCTGGATCTGGTGGGGCTGGGCGATCGCCTGCACCACCTGCCGAAGCAGATGTCCGGCGGGCAGGAACAGCGGGTGGCGATCGCGAGGGCACTGGTGACGGACCCAAGCCTGATCGTCGCCGACGAACCGACGGGCAACCTGGATTCGCAGTCCGCCCATGATGTTCTGGGAATCCTCCAGTCGTTGAGCCGGGACCACGGGAAGACGGTCATCATGGTCACCCATGATCCGAAGGCCGCCGCGTTCGGCTCACGGCAGATCCACCTGGAGAAGGGGGAACTCAGCGTATGACACGAAACGGGGGCTGCCCATGACGCTTCCTGGGTTCGTCCTGCGGAATACGTTCCGAAACAAGCGGCGCGCGCTGCTCTCCACACTCAGTGTGGCCGCGAGCCTGTTCCTGCTGGTCGTTCTTCAGACGTTCCAGCGCGAGTTCACACTGCCGCCGGAGGATGTCGGGGCCTCGCTCCGCATCGCCGTGCGGAACAAGGTATCCCTGGGACAGCCCCTGCCGGCGCGCCAGCGGCCGATCATCGAGAAGATCCCCGGCATCGCCGCGGTGACGCCGTTCACCTATTTCGGAGGGCGCTTCAAGGACATGGAGTTCACCCCCTTCGCGCAGTTTGCGGTGGATCCGCTGGCGTTCACCAACGTGTTTGTGGACGCGAAGCTTCCCCGTGAACAGCTCGAGGATTGGGTGAAGGACCGGAACAGCTGCATCGTGGGCGAGGATACGGTGGAACGGTACGGGCTGAAGCTCGGGGAGAAGATCAAGTTGGTGGGGACGTTCTATCCCGTGGACCTTGATCTGCGATTGGCGGGGATTTACGCGGGGACGCTCGATGATCGATCGGTCTTTTTCCATCACAAGCACCTCGATGAGATGCTGGGTGGCAGCCAGACGGTGGGTTGCTGGTGGGTGCGGGCGGAGTCGGCGGAGGTCGCGCCCGACGTGATTTCGACCCTCAACGCCACGTTTGCAAACAGTTCTGCGGAGGTTCGCGCGGAGACGGAAAGCGCGTTCCAGATGGGGTTCGTATCGATGTGGGGCAACGTGAAGCTGCTCATCGGGTCGATCAGCAGCGTCGTCGTCTTCACCCTGCTCCTGGTCGCCGTGAGCACGATGAGCATGGCGATCCGGGAACGGTTCCGGGAACTCGCGATCTTGAAGGCGATTGGGTACCGACGAAGGGAACTTTTCGGGTTCATCCTGGCCGAGAGTTTTGGTCTGGCCATGGTGGGGGCGCTCGTGGGCGGCGGTGGGGCTTATGTCCTCTTTCACTCCCTCGACGTGGAGAAGTTGACGGGCGGGATGTTGCTCTATTTCGAAGTCACGCCGCGGATACTGGCTTTCGCAGCCACGGTGGCGGTGGCCCTGGGCGTGATCGCGGCGGTTCCGCCAGCCCTCGCGGTGGCCCGGACCAGCGTCGTGGATGGACTCAAGACCCTTGATTGATCGGACTCACGCGTTCGCTCCGACCCCATGGCCCTGCCGCTCAAATACAATCTCCGGAATGTTCTCGTCCGCTGGCGATCGACCGTGGCGACGATCCTTGGGATCGCCCTCGTCGTCGGTGTGTACGTCCTGATGCAGGCCATGGCGGCGGGGCTTGAGAAGAGCAGCGCGAACACGGGTTCGCCTGACAACCTGATGGTGACGCGCCGGGGATCGACGTCTGAATCGAGCAGCATCGTTTCCCGGGAGCAGCTTCGGTCATTGATTTACAGTCCTGAGATCGCGCGCAACGAGGCTGGGGAGCCCCTCGTTTCGGCGGACGTGCTGATCCTGTTGAACCAGCCCCGGCGGGAAGGCGGCGGAGAGGCGAACGTCCTGATGCGTGGCGTTTCACCGCGGGGCCGCGAGATGCGACCCCAGGTCCGGTTGGTCGAAGGCCGCTGGTACGAAAGTGGCCGACGCGAGGTTGTGGTCAGCCAGCGGTTGGCGGCGCGGTTCGCCGGCTTCGAGGTGAACGGGAAGTTTCGGAGCGGACCGGCCGAGTTCACGGTGGTGGGGCACACGGACGGCGGGAAGAGCGCGTTTGATTCGGAGGTATGGATGGACGCGGATGAGGCCCGGGCGATTTTTGACCGGGACCAGTATTCCAGTCTGCTGGTGCGGCCGGTGGATGCCGCGGGGGCGACGAATCTCCTG
>JBBQIU010000258.1:0-5377 GCA_038325245.1 Verrucomicrobiota bacterium | reverse complement strand
GCCATGGCCATGCCCAGGGAGTCGGCCTGGGTGCGGACGTGGGCGGTGGCCTTGCGGAGGAGTCGCTCGCGCTCGTAGGCGGTCAGGCGGGACCAGGTTTGGAAGGCGTTGGACGCCGCCTCGACCGCGGCGTCGAGATCGGCGCCAGTCGCCCTGGGAACCGAGCCGACGACTCGTCCGTCGTGGGGCGACCGGACTTCGGACCGGGCACCATCGGAGGCCGGGCGGTCGGCGCCGTGAATGTGAAGATCGAGGTGGAAGAGGGACGAGGATGGCATAAGGGGAATCTAGAGCGACCAACCGGGGCGGTAATCGTAGTGGAGCAGGCCTTCGGCTTCCGGGTGGTTGGGGATCCGCATGTTGGCGCTGTCCCAACGGAGTTCCTCCCCTTGGAGTCGGATGGCGATGCTGCCGAGCAGGACGGCCTCGGTGAGGGGGCCTGCGAAGGAAAAGTCTGAAGCGGTGGAGGTGCCAACCTTGCAGGCGCGGATCCATTCGGCGTGGTGACCGATGGAGCGCGGGAGGGATTTGGGAGGCCCCTGAAAGTCGCGGTGCCGGGATTCGGGCAGGAGCCGCGGATTCTCACCGCCCCAGCCCTTGACGAGAAACTTGCCCTTGTCGCCGACGAGAATGATTCCGTCCTCGGCATCGAGCGGTCTGCCTTCTTCCAGTTCCTCAGGCCGGGCTGGGAGGAGGCCGCCGTCGTACCAATGGACCTTGACGGCGGGTGACGAACCGCGGGCGGCGAACTCGTAATGGACCATCGCTGCGACGGGGACAGTCTCCGTGAAGACGGGTGTGGAACTGGCGTGAATGCGGAGGGGAGGGCCGAGTTGAAGGGCATCGAAGACGGGCGCGAGATTGTGGATGCCCATGTCGCCAAGGCCTCCAGAACCAAAGTCCCACCAACCGCGCCAGCGGAAGGGTACATAGGCGGGGTGGTAGGGTCGGCTGGCGGCGGGGCCGAGCCACAGATCCCAGTCGAGATGATCCGGGACGGGCGGGGTGTCGGTGGGACGTTCGATGCCCTGGGGCCACCAGAGCGGGAACTTCCCGCGGCGAGTGGGGCGATCGGACCAAACGTGGACTTCACGGACGGGGCCGATCACGTCGGCCGCGAGCCACTCCTTGATCAGACGATTGCCTTCGAAGGCCATGCCCTGGTTGCCCATCTGGGTCGCGACCTTCGCCTCGCGGGCGGCGATGGCGATGGCGCGGGCCTCCTTGACGGTGCGCGTGAGGGGTTTCTCGCAGTACACGTGCTTTCCGGACTTCAGGGCGGCCATGGTGGCGACCGCGTGGGTGTGATCCGGGGTGGCGACGACGACGGCGTCGATTCCCTTCTCCTTTTCGAGCATGACGCGGAAGTCTCGGTAGCGGGTGGCGTGAGGGAACTTTAGGAACGTCGCGGCGGCCCTGTGGTCGTCCACATCGCAGAGGGCGACGATGTTCTCGGAGCGGAGGTCTTCGATGTTGTCGGCACCGCGACCGCCGGCGCCGATGACGGCGATGTTGAGTTTTTCGCTGGGTGGTTTCTCGCCGCCGCGCCCGAGGACATGTGCGGGTAGAACGAGCAAGCCGGCAGCGAGGGCGGAGGACGTGCCGAGGAAATGGCGGCGGGAGGCGGAGCGCGGGTTCATGGGTAGCGAAGTTTTCCAAAATCGGGACACGTATTGGGACGATGAACCGCGGAGAGGAGAGCCCTCACCCGGTTCCGCGTGCGCGGAACCACCCTCTCCCACCTGCGCTGCGCTCCGGCGGGAGAGGGAGCCGGAAATGGTCGGTTCCTGGGTAGCAACGTTTTCCAGGAATTGGACACGCATTGCGGCCATGAACCGTGCGATGGAGGGCGCCGCTCCGTCGGCACCGAGGATTGGGTTGGGGCTAGAGTGCAACAGGTTCCGACGGAGCGGAACCCTCCAGGGCGGCTTCGGTTCATGGTGAGGCGGGTGGTCCGGACTTATTGGTGCGCATTGAGGTCAGGAACTGGGTGGCGCATCGGCCGGGTGGGACGCCCGGCTCGATCGCAGGCAGGACGTCTACCGCTGCAGGATGACGTTTCAGCGGAGAATGGACGGTGGGCGGCTTCGCGGCAACGCCGACGAAGCGATCCGGGAATATTTGAGATGTTCGCGAGGCGCCGTCGGGATGGATGCGCGACAACGCGGGAGTTCTCGCCGGATGGGTCGGCTCCAGATACGGTCCCAATGAATGGCTGACGATTCGGAACGTGGTGTTGCGGGAGACTGGGCCGAGGGAGACGCAGGCAAGAGGGTTGGGAAGAGGCGCCCGCCGGCGGAACCGCTCCGGGTCGACCGCTACACGCCGGAGGATGCCCGGGCCTGGCAGGAGGCCTTGGGTGTTCCCTTTGTTCCCCGGGGCGTCTATCGATTCGCGACTCACGAGGAGGCCGACGCATGGCTATGGCGCATGATCACCCGGGAGACCCGGAGAAAGAGTCCCGAGAACCCACCGTTGCAGACCTCCGGAACCTCTGCCGAGCGCTGAATGATCGGGGCGCCCGCTATGTCGTGATTGGCGGATTCGCCATGGCGGCGGCCGGATACAATCGGCGGACCATGGATATTGATCTGCTCGTCGACATTCACGGCGACAACGAGTCACGCGTTCTGGATGCCGTGGCGGAGCTTCCTGACGGGGCCGCCCGTGAACTCAAGCCGGGAGAAATCGCCCAATGGACCGTGGTGCGGGTCGCCGACGAGATCGTGGTGGATCTCATGCGGTCGGCGTGCGGCATTGAGTATCCCGATGCCTTGCCCATGGTGGAAATGCGACAGATCGACGGTGTGCCGATTCCATTCGCGTCGACGGAACTTCTTTGGCGCATGAAGAAGCCGACCCGTCGCGAAAAGGATGCGGCGGATCTCGTGTTCCTGGGCGAGTGGTTCAGGGCGAGGGGACGTGTTCCGCCCGCGGTGTAGCGACAACCCGAGGTTGGAAAAGGCGGAAAGGCGAGCGCGCCTCCTACTCGACGCGCACCCGATAGACGGCATGGGGTGTCGTGGCTTCCGGGTCCGACAAGATGCGGGAGGTACCGTCGCCGGGGATCGAGTGTGTGGTGATCCACGGGGAGAGGCCGGGTTCGCGTTGGGCTTCGAGTGAGTACGTGTAACCAGCGACAGTGACCACGCGGCAGGCGAAGGTGCTGCCCTCCCGGCTGGGTTGTGCCAGATGGGGAGTGGGTGGCGTCGAGCGGCGGACTTCCACAAGGAAGGATTCCTGCTCGCTCCAACGCCCCCCTCCCGTGCCGGCGATACGCATCGAGAGCAGGTACAAGTCTGGCGGCGTGTTGGTGAGAACGCCGAGGTGGAAGGTCCAGGACTGGTTCGCGGACTTCGGCCCGAGCGAATAGTATCCGGTGCGTTTGGTCCAGGTCGTGTCCGGCTTGGAGATCAGTCGATGGTTGGAATCGAGAGTTCCGGTGGCGTCGAGGCTCACGATGGCGATGCCGTACTCATTGTGCCCATCGGTCACTTTGACCCCGATGGGCACGGATTGACCCGGTTCCACCTGGAAGATCTTCAGCGAACCGGCCGAGAGATTGGTGGTCAGTTGGAAGCCCGTGAGGGACATGGCGTTTCGCGAGGTGCTGTGACAACTCGCGCAGTTGGCGCCGGAACCGACACGTGCGTCCGCGCTCAATCCGACTGCAGCGAAGACGAGGACGACGAGTGACCGGACCGGGACGGACCGCCGTTGGAAGGAAACGAGGAATCCCATGGCGTTCCAACGTCTGGGCGCCGGGGAGGTGCGTCAACGGAACGGGGGCAGAATCTCAGCTGACGCTGGCGGGGTCTGGTCGGAGGAACGGGGCTTGGAAGGCGTTGTAATCAGGCCCGTACTGGGCGAGGTAGAGAAGGGAGTAGGAACGGAAGAAGACAAAGACAGGCAGCAAAAGGACGGTCCCGAGATAGGGCAGGGCGAACAGGCAACCCGCGATGCAGCATGTCAGGAGCACGAACGCGAGGACGAGAATGCCCGAGGCGATGGTCAGGAGAATGTGGAAGAGGATGTAGAGGATGAACTCGAAGGGGTTCGACCGGACCATGGAAAGGAATTCGCCCCAGGCGGCCCGGCAGGACGGCTGACGCATCCACATGATCGGAACGACGAAGTCCTTCGTCAGCTTGTCGACGAGCGCCAAGGCGATGGCGAAGAGAATCACCAGGGTCACGGACCCGACCGTGACGATCATCGGGCCCGCCGTCATGGCTTCGGCGCGGATCATGGAAATGACGGCTGCAACCGGGAGCGCCAGCAACGGAACGATGAGAACGAATCCGGCCAGCGTTAGGATGAGGCGGAAGAGGAAGAGGCTGTTGCCGTGTCGGGCGTAGTCCTGCCAGGGCGCCACGACGTCGGCGCGATTGAGGGCGACGTTGTGGACAAACATGAACCGCCCGCGACTGCTGAGCCAAAGGATGAGCAACGTAATGCCGACGATGGCGAAAGTGACGAGGATGGCGACGGGCAGGATCCAGGAGAGATTCTCAATCACATATCCGCGCGCGTTCTCCCACGACTCACGGATGCCTGTGGCGAAGGGCCGGGAGTTGTTGCCTCCTCCGCCCCCGCCCCCGCCCCCACCTCCTCCTGCCCAATTCTCACCGAGCGTCGCGAGCCATGCGGTGAAGCCGATGCAAAGCCACCGATAGAAATCGAATGGCTGGAAGAGAATCTGCCGTGTCCGTTCGAATGCCAACGAAACCGGGGTGACAACGCTGATGGAGGAGGTCGGACGATTCATGGTGCTCAGCTTGTCGGGAGGGCGGCGGCATGGGACGGCTGGGGACGCAGGATTGTGAATCGGCCCATGACTACCGAATCGTGGACCGGCCATCCGGGTTTGGAAAGGGTCGGGAATTCGGCGCGGATCGACGAACTCGTGCCGCCCGGGAACGGTCTGGAATCCCAAAGGGATTCCGTCCCGAAGCCCAGGGCAACCGATAGGATTCCCAGGACTTAGGCCACAGAGAACGCAGAGAGCGCAGAGAAGGAGACGAGAGAGGCCCGGTTCCTCCACACCGGCACGGACACTTCAGCGGCATTGCGAAGCGAAGCTCCATGGTGTTGAGCCGAAAAGACGGAGGAAGAATCGGGTCCCTAAGGATCAATCCGACGACCAAGAAGAACACGAAGAGCATTCCCAAGCGCCTCATCTCCGCTCGGGGATGTCGCGAATGTCGCCAAGTCCTAAGATCAGGGCGTCGACCTGGGCGCTTTCATGTCGCCCCACTTGGCGGCGGCCCGCCAGAAATGGCCAAACTCCAGGGGCCAGTGCCCCATGAAATCCCGAACAAAAAAAGGCGCCCCACGGAAGGGGGCGCCAGGAATGGGACGGGAGGTCAGAGGTGGG
>JBBQIU010000257.1:0-5379 GCA_038325245.1 Verrucomicrobiota bacterium | reverse complement strand
TCGAGCGCATCGTGAATCTCTCGCAACTCCGATCCGGGAGGTACCTCTTGGAAATCTCCGTGACGCCGACGTCCGGTGACACCGATCGCACCGTCCGACGGCAAGTCAGCGTTGTCGTCCGCTAGCGGCGTGTGGCGCGCTCTCGTGGCCCTCGCCCTTCTGGTACCCGCGGTGACACGCGCCCAGCAGCCTACCGTGAAGGTGGCGACGATCATCTCGGGCAGCGAGGTGACCTACGGTGCCATCGGCGCCATCCGGCCGACACGCGACGGCGGCGTCGCGGTAACCTTCCCGCAGGAACGCGTCATTCGATTTTTTGCCGCGAACGGTAACCTGCTCTCCGAAACAGGCCAGCGCGGGGCGGGGCCGGCAGACTTCGCGACGTTGACGGCATTCGGAACAACTGCAAGCGGATTCTGGGTCTTCGATCGGAACAACGCCCGCTTCTCGATGTTGACTGCCACAGGGAAACCGAGCAGGACCGTCCCGATGCCTACCTCGATCCGTCCCCGAGATCCTGCCACAGGTGAATTCAACCTTGTGGCCATCCACGGTGTCGCTCCGGGCGACACCATGCTGGTCGCGGTGCAACGGAGGTCTCCGGTCGCGAACGAACGGATTCAAGCGCTGTTCCGAATGAGCCCGGCTGGACAGTTGGTGGAGGAAGTGATTCGCGTCCCAGCGGATCCGTGTTTCCAAGAGACCACCGTCGAAGGCCAACTCGGTTCCGTCCGAATTCCATTCTGTGTCGCACCGCTGCTCGCAGTAAGCCCGAATGGCTCGCGGGTGGTGGCGTTGCGCGTTGACGTGACCCCAGTTCCGCGGGCGTGCCTCCGTACACGATTGGTGGGCGGACCAGGGGCCACGACGGAGCACTGTCTCCCGTTCACCCCTGAGGTCACGACGATCCGACAACGCGACTCGGCCGGGGCGGAGTTGGTGGCGAAGGCTCCCCATCCCGACCTCAAACGTGCGGCTGCGGCGATGACCGGCATTCCTACCACCCACCCGCCGTACACGCGTGCCTTGCTCGGTGATGATGGTGTTATCTGGCTCCAGGAGGGGCCTTCCGCGAAGGGACGCGTTTGGGCGGTCGTCGATGGAAATGGTCAACGCATCGGAGCAATCACGCTCGCAAAGAACATCGAACTTCGCCTCGTGAGTCGCGATCGCTCCTGGGGTGTCCGTACCGACGATGATGGCATCGAGGATCTGGTGCAACTCGATGTCCGATGGCGGTAGGAATGGGATTCCAGGCTGAGGAGCCCTGGTAGACGGGGAACGGCCGACCCTGTGACGGGTCGGCCGTTCTTGTGTTGGAGGGTACCGCGGGGCTCAGCTTCGGTCGAGCCCCCCACCACCCCCACCACCGTCGTAGCCTTCCACCCCGCCTCCGCCGCTGTCACATCGAACCCCTCCGCCAACGCCTCGAATCGCCTCAAGTCCAACGGCGTCGGCGGGAGCGCTTCGTACGCCGGGAACTGCTCCTGAATCGGGCAGACATTCTCCAGCAGATCACCCGATTGCGTCAACATGCCGAGGCCGGTCATCCGGCAGGTGGCGGGGCGGCGCTCGTAGATCAGGCAACCACCCTCGGCACCCAAGGCAGGGCAGGGTTCTGCGGCGAGGGCGTCGGAGAGCGCATCAAACGCCTCCTCCGAAACCGCGGCAATGTCCCACGGCGCAGACCATCCTTCAATCAGCTGTGCGTAACGCCTGAGGTGCGCCTGGGCGCGCTGTTGCACCCCTGAGCGCACGTCGTCGGGGAGTGCTTGCACGGCGGCATGGACCATAGCGGCGTCGGCAGGGGAGATGTCGAAGGGACCGTTGCAGCAGAATGTCGTAGCTCCCTCGGAACAATCCAAACGAAGTCTTTGCCCAAACTGTTGCGACGATCTCTTCTGATCGGCAGGAGGAAGGGCGACAAATTTGGTCCGCTTTAACATGGACTGCATCACATGAGGTCATTGCGATTTCACTTCCTGTGGGGTGCCCGCCGAGTGCCCACAACAGGTGCTGGCTCGGCCTTGCCAGATGAGGTATCTCGCCACCGCTTCTCATTGGCATGATGAGATGGCGGTCCAGACCTCACCTCGATCAGGGTATGGCAATGCGACCTTCTTGGCGTAGCTTCCCGCGTCACCGCGGCTGAGCGTGCGCCATGACGCTCTCCATTCTCCGGCCTGACAGCGCGGCCGTTTCCGAATTCACAATCGAGCATGCGTTCGAGTATCGGTTGGATTCGATTCTCGTGGTTGCGGCTGGCGGGACTCAACTGGTAGACCTGGGCACGGTACAAACCGGGTACATAGCTAACAGAATAGACCGGGAACATGGTTGACACTGTTACTCTGGCAGACCTACCGGAGGTCGGCCAATGCCCTGGAATGCGACACCCCCCGTGGACCAACGCGAACGCTTCATCCTCGATGTGCGCGCCGGCCTCTTCACCATGACCGAGCTCTGTGCGGCCCGACGGGCCCACCCGCAGTGGGGCCCCAAGAAGTTGCTCCAGTATCTCGAACCGCGCCACCGACGGATCTCGGTCTGGCCTGCCATCAGCACCGTCGGTGACCTGCTGATGCGCGAGGGCCTCGTCACGAAGCGGCGCCGCCGCCGGCGCTCCGTGCATCCCGGCACCGTGCCGCCGCACACCACCGAACCCAATGATCTCTGGGCGGCCGACTTCAAGGGCCAGTTCCGCACCGGCGACGGGATCTACTGCTATCCGCTGACGATCACCGACCAGCATTCGCGCTACCTGCTCACCTGCCACAGCCTGCGCAACGTCCAAACCATAGGCGCCAAGCCCGCATTTGAGCGCGCCTTTCGCGAGTACGGCTTGCCGCGGGCGATTCGCACCGACAACGGCGTGCACTTCGCGACCCAAGCCGTGCACGGCCTCTCGCAGCTCAATGTCTGGTGGATGCGCCTCGGCATTCAACACCAGCGCATCCTGCCCGCGCAACAACGGGCCTTCGATGCGTTTCGTCGCGAGTACAATGAGGTGCGCCCACACGACACGCTCGCAGGGCAGACACCCGCCGCGATCTATCGCACCTCACCGCGACCATACCCAAAGCGCCTGCCGCCGATCGACTACCCAGGTCACTATCTGGTGAAGCGGATCACCAGCGGCGGCACCTTTCGCTTTGGACGGCGACTGCTCTTTCTGGCTACCCCGCTCGAGGGCTACGACGTGGGCCTCGATGAGGTCGAGGATGGCATCTGGTCGATCTACTTCTGCGACGTCCTCGTTGCACGTTTCAATGAGCGGGACCACGTCATTCGGCGCTGACCGGCAGCTCCCCGAAGTGTCAACCATGTACCCGGTTTACAGTGTCAGCGATCTGCCCGGTTGCTCAGTCGCTCCGCTCGCGTCCCCCGCAGCAGCAGCACCCCATGCGTGAAGATGAGGAGCGGTACCAGAAAGGTCGGCAACAGGCCCAACGGGAGTTCCAGGAGCGGATTCATTGCGCCCGACACGGCTGACGCCGCTTGGGCTGCCGTGGCCACGACAAAGACAATATCCGCCAAGCCGATCAGATTCCACATCTGGAGGGGGGCTGAACGAAAGGGGGGACCGCCGCGAAACACGATGATCAACGCGAGCGCCACACTCGCCACGACGATGTCGCCCCAGCCCCCAAGGACGGCGAACGCATAGGGGAGTTCGCCGCGGCCGTAGAGCACGAGGAAGTATGCGCCGATGAACCGAGAAAGATTCAGGATGAGGATTGGTCGAGACGGGAGTCCACCCAGCCACCTGCGAAACGAGGGCCGGAAGGCGTAGGCCAGCGCGAGGATCAGGATCAGAGAAACGAGCACGAGCTGCGGGAACGGAGGGCCGAAAAGTCGCAGGGCTCCTGCCCACACAAGAATGGCTGCGGTGACGAACCAGGCGAGGAGTATCTGGAGTGCTCTTTTGTTGGTCACGGTGCTTCTCGTTGAGGGAGTGTTCATCACGCGGCCCAACCGCCCTGGCGTTCACCTGCGGGCCGCGAGGCGGACCGTCAGGTGCAACGCCTTGTTAGCCGGCCGGTCCGCAGTTCACTGTATCACGTTGTAGGCGATTGACGTGATCTCGAAACGGCCATAGGTCCATTCGCCGGAGGGCTCAATCCAGTTCGCATCGGCGCGGGCGAATACCCGAATACCGTCAACCTCGTGGTACCCGTGGATCGGCGTAGACCATGTGGCTTCGCCGCCTTCCCTATCGTGCGCCCGATCGTCGGACGTAAACCCGACGAGATCGCCGGCCTCGTCGAATGTAAGTACGGCGGACACCGTGAACCCGGCGTTGTGAAAGGTCGCCCGCAGCGACCTCTCGTCGATCGTCTCAAAGGTGAACGGAAGGTCCAGGACGGCCGCCGGCGCCATGACGACCACGTCGTTCATCAGCGTGACGGTTTCGTTGTTTGTCATCTCCCGGCCGCGTTTGTCCACCATTGGTATCAACCCCGCAATGCGCACTTGGAACGTGGCGGCGCCGTCCACGTACCGGTGGTAGACGTCGAATGGCAATCCCGCCCGGCTCGCCTTCATGAAGAACAATCGTGCCGGCCGCTCGAAGAACTCATACTGGGTGGCCGTGGACTGCATCCACGGCGCCGTCGCGCTGCTGCGCATCTGCGCCCTGAAGGTTACACGCAGGTTGCGCACGCGCGCGCGATCTGTGACGCCCATCCGCTGGAGATATGCCTGCATGAGGGGCGGCAGTGGCGCGAGATCGGCTTCGGTCACCAGCGGAGCCTCGAGCGTTGGCCCGGCGAGCAGCGCGTTGCGATCATGTGCGAAGCGCGAACGGAAACTCGACGGGCGCGCATCGAGGGCTGTGACGAGTAACGGGATCGCGATGATCACGTTGGCGAGGGTGCCGAACGTCGCGTCGCCCCATGCCGTCACGATCAACACCTGCGACAGCAGCACGCCGGGCAGTGCCAGATACCACCACCACGAGGCCCTCAGGACAAGTCCCGTAGCGGCGGAGGTCAGCAGTGCCGCCGCGGCGAGCCACAAGAGGCCGGCCGCGGGAGAAATCGGCGCTCGCAGCTGGCTGACGTCCGCCCACCCGAAGGCCTTGGCCGGACCCAGAAGGTGAATCAGACCGTGCAGCAGGATCAAAGCACCGAGCGCAATGCGCATTACGGACCTCTTCTCGACGACGCGGTGTGCCTGCGACGCGGCAGAAGCCACGTCAGGACGAATATCAACAACGCCCCAATGCCGGTTACAGGCTGCATCCATGACACATGGCCGATGATTACGACCTGCACTGTGCGCCACCCAACGACAATGGTACCAGCGCTGAACGCGGCAAGGCGTTCCACGTGCAGTGTTGCGAGCACCGCGATGGTTGCGAACAACAGGGCCCCGCCA
>JBBQIU010000256.1:0-5379 GCA_038325245.1 Verrucomicrobiota bacterium | reverse complement strand
CCCGGATCGTCCGCAACCGCATGGTCACGATCGGCGCCTCGTCCAGCACCGGCATTCCGTTCGCGCGCACCAGCGCGGCCACGCCTTCACGTTGGTCCGGTTGAATCCCGAACAGGATCGCATTCGCCTGGTTCCCGTCCTGGCCGGCGACCAATTGCCGCAAGAGCGTCGACTGCGTCAGTTGAAGGGTCAGCAACAGGAACGTCCCAAGACCCAGCGCAACCACCAGCAGCAGGGTCCGGTTGTTCGGACGATGCACACTCGCCCATCCCTGCCGGATCACGAATGGCCAGCCCGCAAGCCGCACCCGCCGGGCCGCCCAAATCATTCCCTGGGCCACGAGCACAAGAACCGCAAACGCCACGAACAGTCCTCCCGCGAAACCTAATCCGTCCTGCCATCGACGCGTGTGCCCCAGCGCGAAGCCAACGATGAACAAGCCCAGAAACACCAGCGTCCCCACCTGGAATCGGTCGCGCCGCCGCGCCGGCTCGAACGCCACCCGCAACACCTCCAAAGGCGAGACACGACGGATCGCCGCGAGGGGCAGCAGCGTGAAGGCGACACAGATCCCGAAGCCCACCAGGGCTCCCTCCAGTACCGCCCCCCAAGCCACGCTCATCTCCACTTCGAAGGGCACGAAATCGGCCACCACCCACGGAAGCGCATACTGGATTCCAATGCCCGCCATCGCTCCAAACGCCACCCCGATCGCCCCAAGCGCCACGCCCTGCCCCAGATAAATGCCGAACGCCTCCCAGACCCCGCAGCCCAGACATCGCAACACCGCCACGGTCGGCACCTTCTGTTTCACGTGAACCTGGATCGCGCTCGCAATCCCCACCCCTCCCAGAAGGAGCGCCACAAACCCGACCAGATTCAGAAAATGATAGAGGTTCCGCATCGCCTGCCCCAGGTCCTCCTGCCGCTCCTCCACCGTCGTCACACTGAATCGCATCTCATCCAGACGCGACTGATTCCTCGACACCAGTTCGGGAATGTTCATCCCGTCCGGCATCCGGAATAAAACCCGATACCGAGCCAGGCTCCCTTCGCGCAGCAAACCCGTCGCCTCCAGATCCGAAAGCCGCATGTACACCCTCGGCGCGATCGTCGCAAAGGCCACCGTCTCTCCTGGCACCTTCTGCAACGCTCCGACCACCCGCGTCGTCAACTCGCCGATTCGCACCGCGTCGCCCACCGCAGCGCCAAACTGAAGCAACAGCGATTCCTCCACCAGAACACCCCCCTCCCGGCGGAAACGTTCGTCCGCCTCCGCCGGCACGGCCTCAATCTTTCCGTAGAACGGGAACCTGCCCTCCAACGCACGCAACTGGATCAAACGCGTCCCCTCGGCCCCAGGGAAAACGATCATCGACGAGAACGTGATCTCCCGCGCCTGCTCCCCGCCAAGCGCCGTCAGAAAGGCCTCGTGTTCCGGGGTGAACCGGACGCGCGAGCCGATCGACAGATCCGCGCCCAGCAGGGCCTTCGCCTGTTGTTTGATGGCCTGCTCCAGCGCGCGCCCGAACGACCCCACCGCCACCAACGCCGCGATCCCCACCGCAACGCACGACGTGAACAGAGCCAGCCTCCGCCGGCTCGCCCGGCTGTCACGCCACGCCATCCGCAACACAAACCCCCACGGATATCCACGCCTACGGCCGGTCATTTTGACATGATCCCAATCCCGTGTCCTCCACGACCGCACCCCCGCGCAACCGGATTAGCCGTCGCGCCCGCCGCGCGAGTTCCAAATCGTGCGTCACCAACACCAGCGCCGTCCCCGCCGCCTCGTTGAGGCGGAACAGGCTCTCCACCACCTTTTGCCCTGTTTCCGTGTCCAGATTCCCCGTCGGCTCATCAGCGAAGAGAAGCTTCGGCCGGTTGATGAACGCCCGCGCAATCGCCACACGCTGCTGCTCCCCACCCGAGAGCTGCGCCGGATAGTGTCCCATCCGATCCCCCAACCCCACCTCCGACAGCAGGCGCCTCGCCTCCGGCTCAATCCCTCGATCCCCGCGCAGTTCCAACGGCACCATCACGTTCTCCATCGCCGTCAGCGTCGGAATGAGCTGGAAACTCTGGAAAACAAAACCCACGTGCGCATTCCGCACCCGTGCACGCCCGTCCTCGTCCAGCGCCGCCAGAGCCTCCCCCGCCAACCGGACCGTGCCGCGCGTCGGCGCATCCAACCCCGCACACAATCCCAGCAAGGTCGTCTTCCCCGACCCAGACGGTCCAACGATCGAAAGCGTCTCCCCGCACGGAAGCCGGAACGTCACGTCCCTCAGAACGTCGAGCGACCGCTCCGAACCCCGGTACGTCTTCGTCAATCCCTCAACTTCCAAAATGGCCTGCCCTGGGTCGCCCGACATGCGCCGTCAAGATGGCGGGCTTCCTCCCGGGGTCAAACCCTCGAAGGCCCCCAGCTCACGGATTCCGCGGCACCAGGACCCTCCCTGTGATCTCGGCCCACGAAAATTTCCTCACCGCCACCAGGCCCTCGGCCACCCGGTAGACTTCAAGCACCAGCTCCGGCTCATCGCCCTCGCCGAGCATCAGGAAGAAGTTCACGTTTGTCCGCGCCATGTCGGCCCAGGCGGCCGCGTCGAGATACCCCGCCCGCCCCACGCACGAACCAAAACCAAACCGGAACCGCTTCTCCACCTCTGGTTCCGGCGTCGTGACAAAGGACGGATACGGCCGGGCCGTTGCGAACTCGCCATCCAACCGGATCCGGTAGTGATGCCGGGTCGCCGGCCGCAAATCCTTAATCGAAATCGTCACCGAAAAGTCATCGGCTACGGTCGGCCAAACCGCTCCCGCGCGCCTTGGCCTGCGCATTGATCCGTCATCGGAATACTCCACCGTTGCGCGCGCGTCCCTCGACGCCTTGATCCAGATCCGCGCCTCGTTTGTCCCCACATGCCCCAGCATTGGCCCGGCCTGCAGCCAGGCCGGCTCCGAACCAACGGCGCCGGTCGCAACCAAGAGCCCGCAAACCCAGCTCATCCATTCCACCCGGTTCCGGCAAAATTGCCTCGAAGACCTGTTTCTCACGTGCGGCGAACGCTACCCCCTCGGGCAGCCCAGCCAAGCCCGCTCCGCGCCGCGCACTTTCCCAAAGTCCCGAGACCCACCACAGGGGGATAGGTGATTTGTTGGGCCCGCCCGCAACTTCGGGAGGGCCCCCTTCCCTCTCGACATCTTGGCGACGCTTGCCCGCCTTCCCGCGTCCCGACAAGGTTCCCTCACCGTGCCAATGAAAACCAAACCCGTGTCTCCTTCGTCCTTCCGCGTGTTCGCCCTGGTGGCCACGGCCATTTTATGGCTCCTCGCACCCAGTATCCAACCGAGCCTCCAGGCCGCCGAAACCAACGCACCACTCCGTATCATCTGTTTCGGGGCTCATCCCGACGACTGCGAGATCCAGGCCGCCGGCACGGCCGCCCTCTGGGCGGCAAAAGGGCACAAGGTCAAGCTCGTCTCGGTCACCAACGGCGACATCGGCCATTGGCGCGACGCCGGCGGCCCTCTCGCCAAGCGACGCCTGGAGGAAGTCCAGGCTGCCGCCCGCGTGCTAGGCGTTGAATGCGAAGTCCTCGACATCCACGACGGCGAGCTCCTCCCTTCGCTTGAGAATCGGCGGATGCTCGTCCGCCTGATCCGGGAGTGGAACGCCGACCTCGTCATCGGTCACCGCCCGAACGACTACCATCCCGACCACCGTTACACGGGCGTGCTGGTTCAGGATGCCGCCTACATGGTCACCGTGCCGTTCTTCTGCCCCGACGTGCCGCACCTGAAACGCAATCCCGTCTTTATGTATTTCCCCGACTCCTTCCAGAAGCCGAACCCGTTCGTCCCCGACGTGGTTGTTTCCATCGACAGCGTGATCGACCGCAAGCTCGACGCCCTCGACAAACTGGTGTCTCAGTTCCACGAAGGCGGCGCCAACGGAGGACCCCACCTGATACCCTCCGACGACGACGGACCAAGGCGCCGATCCCTGGAGGTCCGCGAGTACTTCCGCAACCGCCAGAAGGGCCTTCGCACCCGCTTCCCGGAGCAGATCATCGCCTGGCACGGCGCCGAAGCCGCGCAGACAATTCAGTACATCGAAGCCTTCGAAGTCTGCGAATACGGACGTCGCCCGGACAAAGCCGAACTCAAGCGCCTCTTCCCGTTCTTCGGGGAATAGCAACCCCATGAATTGCTCTGAAGGGAGCCCTTGTCCTATCAAGGAATTCAAATGCGTCTACAACCCCTCATTTGCGTCCACGACGCCATTGTCCTCGCCAGTCCTCACGGTTCGGCAGGATAGGTACAGTCCCGCCATTTTACCGCACCTCGCGGCCTTTACCCTGCGCACTCAAGCCCTCAGTGTCCCCCCGTGCCCAGACCCGTCGCCATCAGCGTCGCATTTCTTGGCGGTTTCACCGTCATGGTGCTGGAGATTGTCGGAATGCGCCTTCTCGCCCGCGACTTCGGCAGTTCCTTTTATGTCTGGACCAGCCAGATCGGGATCGTCCTCGTTGCGCTGACCGCGGGCTACATTGCGGGCGGCCATTGGGCTGACCGTTTCCCGGGCCCTCGATTGCCGGCCGTCCTCCTGCTTCCCGCCGGAGTCTTCACCATCCTCATTCCCTCGTTCGCCGGCCCCGTGATGAACGCGATCGTCAGCCGGCATTCCCCGGATGCCGAGATCCCCATGTTCTGGCAAAAGCTGGATCCTGCCCTCGGTGCGGCACTGATCTTTCTTCCGCCCTGCTTCGTCCTGGCGACCCTGCCGCCCTACCTCATCCGGCTCGGAGCCCGGACCGTCACTGAGGTGGGTCGAATCAGTGGCGCCATCTATGGCGCGGGATCGGCGGGGAGTATCGCCGGTGTGTTCGTCTCGGGATATTTCCTCATCGATTGGTTCACTCTTCCCCAGGTTTTTCGGGCCACCGGAGTTCTGGTCCTGGGCCTTGCCGCCCTCTGCGCCTGGCAGGCCTTGCGTCCCTCGCGCAGCCATGCCCCTGCTCCCCCTTCCCCATGAACCGATCTGACAATGAGCTCCTTCCGAAACTTTGATCCGCCCCACGCGTGGTCCCGCGTTGTATTCACCGTCATTGCTGTCGTCTGGCTCTGGGGGAGCCTTCCGGCCTCCGCCCGCGTCATTCACGAGGCCCACTCTCCTTACCACCACATTCTCGTCATCGACGACGAGGGGATCCGTACCCTGAGCTTCGATGGCACGCGCGAGACCCGGATGTCCTTGCAGGATCCGCTCCGCGGACACTTCACCTACACCGAGCTTTTCCACTTCGCCTGGCTTTGGAACACCAACATCGCCCGGGTCGCCATGCTCGGTCTCGGCGGCGGCAGCACCCA
>JBBQIU010000255.1:0-5390 GCA_038325245.1 Verrucomicrobiota bacterium | reverse complement strand
AATGTTGATCGCGTAAAGGAAGTTGCCCTGCAAGTCCAGTCCCTCGCCAGGATCGCCGCCCGTGAAGGTCCCGACGACGATATTCCTGAAGGCCGCCGGAACCTCGTTCTTGGTGGGATCCGTTCCCCCTGCGACCTCGCGTCCGTCGTCGATCCCATCACCATCGGTATCCTTCTTTGTCGGATCGGTCTTGTAGGTGAGAACCTCGGCACCGTCAGTCAGCCCGTCGTCGTCCGTGTCCGAACTCAGCGGGTTGGTCTTGTGCGTGTTGATCTCGTCGCCGTCCTTCAGCAGGTCGCCGTCCGTATCCGACGTCACGGGACTGGTGCCCGCTGTCAATTCGGCGCCGTCGCTCAGCCCGTCCCCATCGGTGTCGGCGAGGGTCGGATCCGTATCCGCCGTGAATTCCGCGGAGTTATTCAGCCCGTCGCCGTCACCGTCGGAGTCGCCATTCTGGCTGAGGTTGCCGATGTATTCCATTTCCCAGGGATCCGACAGGCCATCGTTGTCGGTGTCCGTCCGTGGCGCGACAACCTCAAGCGTTGCGGCATTGAGGATGGCGTTATGATCCGTCATGACGGGGTCCGTGACCGGCCCACCGGCGAGGACCACGGTGAGTTCGTTCGTCGTGGCGATAAAACTGTGTGTGATGACGACGCCATTGGTGCGCGGGGTGGGATTCACGGGAACGGCGCCGGGTGAGTACACCATCGCCGGGCTCCCGCCCCCCTGGAACTGGAACGGCGCGAACTCGTCCGCAACCGGACGACCTTGAATGCTGACATCGAAGCCGCGAGGCCATCGGTACTCGCTGAAGAGGAGTTGCAGCTTGTAACTGGCACCCACCTCGAGGTCGGCGAAAATGTTTGTGACAGTCGCCGGCGCTGCGCTCCACCGAATGCTGCCAATCACCAGATTCAGGACCTGTTCCTCGGGTGAAGGCCCGAAATTGATCCGGTTGTTCCAACCCACCGCCGGGGCCTGGGACGCCACCACCGTCACGCCTTCGACCTCGTCCGCGGTGAACACCGCGTCCCGAATCTGGCCGCCCGGATCATCGGGAGACCCGCCGACGTTGATGGCGTACTTGAATACCCCGTTCAGGTCCAGTCCCTCCCCGGCATCGGGTCCCGTGAACAGGTTCGCAAGGGTGCGCTTGGGTTTGCTATTCGCATCGGAGGGATTCGTCAGGAAATGGACCTCGTAATGGTCGTTGAAACCGTCGCCGTCCGTATCGGCTTTGGCCGGATCCGTGTGGAGAACATTGACTTCGTAGCCATCGGTCAGGATGTCACCGTCCGTGTCCGCCAGAATCGGGCTGGAGAGATGAGTGTTGACTTCACTGCCGTCGCTGAGTCCGTCTTCGTCTGTGTCCGCCTTCGTCGGATCCGAAGCCAGGGCTTCTTCCTGCTGGTTTGTGAGACCGTCCTGATCGGTGTCGGCGCCCGGTTCAAGGCTTCCGTACAAATACTTCTTGCCGAGATAGGAAACGACCGAGATGCGCTCCTCACTCGTGAGGGCCCGGTCGTAAACGAGGATCTCGGCGATATCCCCCTTCATCAAAGTGACCTTGTCGTCGCGTGAACCGATGAACAAGGAGGTTCCCCCATCCCCCGGAATGTTGGTGGGGATGTGCCCGCTACCCGTCGGCGAGGCTCCGTAGTAATGGGTGAGTTTCGTCCCGGAGACGCCATAACCCGCGACGATGAAGCTGCCCGCGGGCAGCGCCTTTCCCCCGTCGACGTTTTCGTTTAGTCCCGTGCCATCGCCTCGATAGGCACGCGGGATGCCTGTTCCCGGCAGGGCGTACCAGTCATTGGGCGCGGGCTGGTTGACCTGCGTCTTGGCCCAGACGGCTCGATAGGTGAGGAAGTCGGTGAAGTTGACGGCATAAAAAGTGGTGATGTCGCCGGCGATGGATACGCTGTCGGAGTCCGGCACCTCGAGGAAGTCATCCACGCCATCGAAACGTATGGCGGGCTTGCCATTCCCCGCGTCATTGACCAGCACAGGCGACTGGTCCACCGAGGGTTGGGCGGCGTTGTTGGCCTTGCCCGATTGATCCACCCATTCGGTGACCGCGCCACCGCCGCCGGCAGTGACACCCGCATCAGCCTTCAGCCAGAGTTGCAGTCCGTCCTTCACCGTAAGGGTCTGGCCGCAGACCGGGACAATTCCCGAGAGCGCCAGAAATCCTGCGAGAGCATCAAGTTTCAGATTGCGACGGTTCATAGTTTAGGTTTGGAAACGAGTACCGATCTTCCAATAGCGCAAGGACTACGGGTGGAAATCCGAGACGGACCTCCACCCATGCCGCCCCAACAAAAGGAAGGTTCGGCGACTAGAGAGGCGCTTACAACCGACAGCCAAGTCGGCATTGCAGCGCCAAGCCATTAGGGAACGAATTTGGATCTATAAAGCCAGTATCCCTGCGTCAACGGCTAATTTCCGGTCGACGAGGCGCGGCGTCCCCATGAACGCCTATACGCCTCCGGACTATGACGACCAACCGGACACCCGTTACCCGGTGCTCTACCTTCAACACGGCGTAGACGAAAACGAGCGGGCTGGGTCGAGCAAGGCCGTGCGCAGCTTATTCTCGATATCCTGATCGCGGCAGGCCGCGCCAAAGCGATGTTGGTTGTGGTGGACACGGGCTACGCAGCCTACGCCTCCACGAACGGACCTTCTTCATTCCGCCGGACAGCCGGACCGACAGCCGTGTTCGAGAAGGTGCTGCCCACCGAGCTGATTCCCATCTGAGCGGGTGATCAACGTCCGGTCCCGACCCCGTTGCGAGCACTTGACACCGGGATTCCCGCGGCGAGACGGTGCGGTCCCTCATGAAAACACCTTTGCAATCCCCATCCTCGAATTCACGCCGCGAGTTCCTCGTCGCCTCAACGGCCGCGGGTTTCGCGCTGTCCGTGCTCCCTGTCGTCGCTCAAACCATGATCGTGACCCCGGCGGACGATCTCGATTCCGGGCTCACGAAGATCAAAGCCCGCGACGGCAAGGACCTGTCCGTGTTTCACGCATCGCCGAAGAAGACCGGTAAGTTCGCCACGGTGCTCGTCATCCCCGAGATCTGGGGAGCCCACGAACACATCAAGGACGTCGCCCGGCGCCTCGCCAAGGCGGGATACTTCGCGCTCGTCCTTGAACCCTACACGCGGATTGGGGATCTCACGAAACTCACCGAAATTAGGGACGTCGTCGCCGGCGCCAACCAACTCACGGACGAACAGTGCTTCTCGGATCTCGACGCCGCAGTGGAATGGGCGGGCCATCAGCCGAAGGCCGACATTGATCGACTCGGTATCACGGGCTTCTGCCGCGGCGGACGAACAACCTGGATGTACACGGCCCATAGCCCGCGGATTAAAGCGGGCGTCGCTTGGTATGGCGGACTGAATCCCAATCCCCCCGCCCAACCCCTGACCCCCATCGACATCGCCTCGAAGCTGAATGCCCCCGTCCTGGGTCTCTACGGCGGCGCCGACCAGGGCATCCCCCAAGCGACCGTGGACCGGATGATCGCCGCACTGGCGGCCTCGGACAAAGGCAAGCCGTCCCAGATTCATGTGTATCCCGAGATGCCGCACGCCTTCCATGCGGATTACCGTCCGAGCTACCGCAAGGTGGCGGCGGAGGACGGGTGGAAGCGCCTGCTCGCGTGGTTCTCGAGAAACGGCGTCGTCTGAGATAAGAAACGCGGAGGCGAAACCTAAACGCAAGGGAGTGGCCGCTGAGAGCTACTCAAGCTCTCACAGCGACACCCTGGTGAAAGGTGGGCAATGGGGTCAAGTCACGACATGCAACAGGTTGACAACGCGACCCGGGAAGGGTGCAAGCTGCGAGCCATCCAGCCTTCGAAAGAACCATGAATTTCACGCGCCTTGTTTTTGTCACCGTCCTGGTCCTCTCCCTGTTCACCACTGCGAGGTCCTACGTTGCCGTGCACAACGTGCGGGAGTGGGGGGATGAACTCCGATCGATGTTCATCACGGAACTGGGCGCGATCGGAAAGCCGGGTTATCGGATCGAGGCCTACATGAGCCGGATCGGCGCCATTCAGCGACAATGGACGGTGATGCGGGGCGTGGGCCTCGCCTCCTCGGCGCTCTGCTGCTTGGGAATCCTTCTCGTCAGCTTTCCGTCGCACGGCTTCCCGTCCGTTCGAGCGTCCAAACCTGCTGGTTCGAACGGGAGCACGGCGACCCCGACATGTACCGCATCACCACCCCAGTCGCCTCGAACGTCCCCGCCAGTTCCACCTCCACCTCCGCATAGCTGACCGTGAACGCGTCGGCGCGATGCAGGCAGATGGAATACGGACCGGGCGCGGGTGAATGGGACCGATGCAGGCGCCTCAGCCACTCGCGTCCTCCGGTGACTTGACCCCATTGCGCCACCCACCTTGGGGGCGCCGTCCGATCCGCCGGAACGGCCGGCCTTCGGGGAGAGGGACGATCTGGCTCTTCCGGTGCATACGGTTGCGGACTGGGCGCTGTTGCGCTGGTGCGGCCTGCTTGGCCCTATTTTGCCGAAACCTTTTCTTGCCAATGGGGAACCGTTTCCGCGAGAAATAGCTGTCTCCCTAGTGAATCGCATGAATGTGCGCATTGGCGTGCCATAGCCTTCATTCTCCTAAATCGGTAACCCCATGAAGACCATATCCCAATCATCCCCCGCCGATTCCCCGCGTGTGGGAGTCCGAAGTTCCATTGCCGCACTCGTTGCGGGTCTCTTCGCCTGGACGTACACATCCCAGGCCCAGCTTCTCTACACGGAAGACTTTAACACCCCGGGGGAGGGCACCCGCTACACCATCCAGGGCGGTGGAGTGGTGGCGGGGTTGGACACGACGGGGCCGGCGTACTGGTCTCGGAACGAGGATGTCACCAAGATCGGAAAGGTCGTGGGCGTTCCCGCGCCCGCTCCGGCTAAGAGGGCGGTCTTGATGTTCAACCACAATCTGACGGCGGCCACGGTCACTCAGGACGCACTCAAGCTGATTGATGGGACCGTCAAGTGGCTCACCGACGGGAAAGCCAGGCTCAACATCCTCTTTAGCGCCGCGGCCAGCCAGACAGAGGGCGATCAACTGCTTGTTCAACGATTGACCGAGCAGGGGCACACCGTCGTCGATGACGAATTGGGAACTCAGCAAAACCCCGATGGCTTGCCTGATCCGGCGACCGTCGATCTCGTCATCAACGGGAGCAGTGCCGGGGAGCCGGCACGGTTGGCCCGATATTCCGTGCCCTTGCTGACCTATCGGTCGGCCATCAGCGGCGATCTGCTGGTTGCGACGCGTGGCGAAACGGGGCTGTTCTTCGATCCCGGCGAGGTCCTGATCGCGGCGCCGACTCATCCCATCGCGGGTG
>JBBQIU010000254.1:0-5433 GCA_038325245.1 Verrucomicrobiota bacterium | reverse complement strand
GAGAGCCGCCGCATCGAGCGTCCGAAGTTGATTGGCCATGCCCGCGAACTGGTTGCTGTTCTCGGACTCCGTGACCAGGCAGACGATGTCCGCCGCATGCTCCTCCCGAAGGCCATCCACCGCGTCAAGCCATCCGTCGTTCCGTCGCGTCAACCGCGTGAGATCGGACGCCAGATCCCCCGACTCCACGTAGTCCACCGCCGCCATCCCCACAGCCCGCAACCGCAGCCGCACATCGCTTCGGCCAAAAGCGTCGTTGGCTTCCGCGACCGCCAACTCCAACAGCACCCCGATACCCCCGTCCCCACCCGCCCCATGACTCGCCGCGGGCGTGTAGCAGAACAACATGTCCAATTCATGGGGTTCCCCCGACACAACCGATCCGAGGGCTTTCCCCGCGGTTATCCGGGGCTCCCCCGCCCCGGGGCCCTTCCCGCCTAAATCCACTCCAAAGCCGTTCCCGCACACCCGCTCGGCCCCCTCCTGGACGTCCACGATCCGATGCCCTCCGTCCGCTTCCGGCAACATTAGCACCCTTAATCCGTTACCGCGCCGGATCACCGCCGCCATTCGACCCTCCCGGAACACCATCCGTACTCCCGAACCCGGGTCCCCTTCCAACCGAGCCTCCACCAGGACACCCCCGGATGCATCCGATCGGACTTCACCGACCTGCACCACATCGGCGCCCCCGATCACCTTCGGAACCCGCCAGCGATCGCCCCGACGCCAGGCTTCCGGCCCGCGGTCGCTGTCGCGATCCCAGGAGGACCTGACCCGAAACCCCGGTCGCTCCGGTTCCGACACTCGGAGGGAACGCCCGCCCACGGCGACGCCCGTCCCACCCGTATCCCGCTCCAGCATCCACGGAATCCCGGTCGCCGCGCCTACACCCAGTGGAATCCACGCCGCGAAGGCAAGGAGCAGCGCATGAGCGAAGGCGGCGGCGGGCCTGAACCGCTCCTCGCAAAGCTTCCGCTCATTGCCCCGCGTCCTGTTCACACGCCTCCCGGGTGGGCTCGCATGTACTCTTCCAACGCCTTCACCGCGCGAACGTACTCCGCGCGGATCCTGGCCACCTGTTCCCCGGCCTTCGATGTATCTCCGGCGTGCGCAGCGGTCTCAAGGGCTCCACACGCGGCGACCAGGCGCCGCACTCCCATGTAGCTGGAGCTTCCCTTCAACGTGTGCGACTCGGACCGGAGTCGGGCCGCATCCAACGCCACCGCGGCCGCGTCCAGCGCCTCCAGGCGCCTCGGCGCCTCCACCAGATAATCCCGGATGACACTCGCCACCGAATCGGGATCGTCCGGAGAGGCGAGCGCCTGCAATGGCGTCAAATCCATCACCACCTCCTCCGGCTCCCGATTGGTGGCCTCAACGGGCGCCGCTGAGATTGGAACGGATGCGGGTATCGGAACGGATACCCGCATTGGCACTGACGTTTCGCCGCGCGGATCGTCCGGCATCGCGTCCGACAATCCGGCTTCGACCGCCGCATTGCGGAGCACCCGGGCCAGATCCGGTTGCCTCAGGGGTTTGGTCAGATAGTCGTCCATCCCAGCCTCCAACCCCCGTTCCCGATCCCCTTCCTGTGCGTTCGCCGAGAGCGCCACGATGGGCACCCGCACCATTCGCACGCCTCGGTTGGCTCGCTGGATTTCCATCTGCCTCCAACGTCGCGTCGCTTCGTACCCATCCATTTCGGGCATCTGACAATCCATGAGGACGAGATCGTAGCGCTGCCTCCCACAGGCCTCGATGGCCTCCGCACCACTCGAGGCGGCGTCCGCAATGGCCCCGAAACGCTCAAGCATTCCCCGAACCACCCGACGGTTCATTCCGTTGTCATCGACGACCAGGACCTTCAGCCCCGCGCCGGGAAGACCCTCCGAGACCTCCGGGTCCGCCCGCTCGCTTGCGAAGGACTCGCCCCGCAGCACCGCCGCAATCTCCTCCGCCAGCTTCGACTGCCGGAGCGGCTTCACCAGCGTTCCCCGAACGCCCGCCGCCTCCAAACCCCGCGCATCGGCCAGCGTTCCCGGGGGCGTCAGGGCGATCAGATCTCCCACCGCGCCACCCATGCGCAAACGCCTCGCCGTATGCATCGCGTCGCTCTCCGGCAATTCGGAATCGAACAGCACCAGGTCAAACGGCTCGCCGACCAGGGCCGCGTTCTTCAGAAAATCGAGCGCCACCCCGATATCGCTCGCGGACTCCACGCGCGCCGGAGACAGCATGCCGATCGTGTGGGCCATCGCCGCGCACTGCGTCCCGCTGTCGTCGAGGATCAGGACCCGTCGTCCCGCCAATACCGGCGCCGGAATGGGCTGCTCCCTGGGATGAAGCGCCTTCCTCATCCGCGCCGTGAATCGAAACGTTGTCCCGACGCCCACTTCGCTCTCGAAATCAATCTCGCCCTGCATCATTTCCACGAAACGCCGCGTGATGGCCAATCCCAGTCCCGTCCCTCCGTAGCGCCGAGTCATCGAGCCGTCCGCTTGGGCAAACGCCTGAAAAACCCGCGGCCTCGCCTTGTCTGTGATTCCGATGCCGGTGTCGGAAACCCGGAATCGGAGGACAACTTCGTCACCCTCCACCAACCCGCTGTCAAGGTGTACGACCACCTCGCCCTTCTCCGTGAACTTGATCGCATTGCCGATCAGGTTGTTGAGCACCTGCTCCAGGCGCGATGGATCTCCCCGCACATACCGGGGCGCGTCCGGCGCGATGATCCCGATCAGCTCCAACCGCTTCTCGTGCGCGCGCCCCGCGTAGAAGCTGACCGTCCGCTCCACGATCTCGTGCACATCCACATCGATGCACTCCAACGTTACGGCCCCCGCCTCGATCTTGGAGAAATCCAGGATGTCATTAACGATCTGCAACAGCATCCGGGCTCCGTGATCGATGTTCTCAACCAAATACCGCTGCTGCCGGTCCATCCGCCCCTGGAGCAACAGTTCCGTCGTCGGCAGAATCGCATTCAGGGGCGTCCGGATTTCGTGACTCACCGTGGCCACGAATTCCGCCTTCATCTTTGCCGAATCCAATGCCGCCTGCCGCGCCTTGTCCCGCTCCGCATCCACCTGCCTCCGGGCGCTCACATCCTCAATCGAACCCTCGAAGTAATGCGGCCTTCCATCCCGGTCGTGCACCAGGCGCGCGTTCTCCGAGACCCATGTCGTCGTTCCGTCCTTTCGGTAGATCTCCGACTCGAAACCCGTGACCCTCCCGTTCGCGAGCAACTCCTGGACAAACTCCTCCCGCCGCCCCGGCGCCGCGTAAACCTGCTCCCGGATGTCCGTCAGACTCGACATCACCTCCTCCGGGCTCGCATACCCGTAGATCCGCGCCAGCGCCGGATTCACCCGCAGGAACCGGCCTTCCGGCGTCGTCTGGTAGATGCCTTCCACGGAGTTCTCGAAAATCCCCCGGAACTTCTCCTCCGCCTCCCGCAGCGCCTGCTCGGTCTCGATCAGGAGCGTGATGTCTCGCGCCACGCCCACCAAACCCAGCGTCTCCCCCGACCGGTTGTAGATCGGGATCTTCGTCACCGACGCCCACGTCGTTCGCCCCTCGGTCCGGCTCAGCTCCTCCACCTTGTTGATGATCGGCTTCCCGGTTCGCAAAAGTTCCTGCTCCTCCTCATGCAATGCCCGGGCCCGGCTTTCCGGCCAGAGGTCGAAGACCGTCTTTCCCACCAACTCGCTTTCCTCCGAGACATCAAACCAACGCGCTGCCGAGCGTCCGACCTTCACAAATCGGGACCGCGGATCCTTGAAGAAAATCACGTCCGGACTGTGATCCAGCAACGCCTGCAACAGGTCCCGCTCGTACGCCAGCGCATCCTCCAGGCGCTTGCCTTCCGTCACGTCCCAGAAGATCCCCTGGATGCCGTTCACCGCGCCGCTGGGATCCGTCAGGGGCGTCTTGATCACCTCCACCCAATGCACCGCCCCGTCCGGCGTCACATTCCGCTCCGTCTGCCGGACCGAGCGCCCGTCGCTCATCACCCGCTGGTCGTCCGCCTGGTATTTCAATGCCAGCTCCGGCGGATACAGATCGAAGTCCGTCTTCCCCCGCAACTCTTCCCACGGCACCCCGACCGTTTCGCAGAAACGGCTGTTCGCGAAAATAAACCGCTCGTTCCGGTCCTTCCGGAGAATGTTCTGCGGCAGTTCCTCCACCAACGAGTGATACAGCATCTCCGACATCCGCACCTTCTCCTCTGCCGCCTTCCGGTCCGTGATGTCCTGCACGGTCCCCTCATAGAACTTCACCTTCCCTGTTTCGTCCCGAACCACCCGCGCCGTCTCCGCGATCCACAACACCTCCCCGTCCTTCCGCCGAATCTGGGCCTCGAAATTCGTGATCAGGTCGGTCCCCTTCAAGGCCTCGACGAACCGGTCCCGGGCCGTAGGATCCGTGTACACCTGCGCCTCGATGTCCCCGACCGCATTCATCAACTCGGCCGGCGACGCATACCCATAGATCTGCGCGAGCATCGGGTTCGCGGAAAGATACCGGCCCTCGGGCGTCGTCTGGTAGATCCCCAGAACCGTGTTTTCCACGATCCCCCGGTACTTCGCCTCCGCCTCCCGCAACGCCTCCTCCACCCGCGCGTGTTCCGCTTCCAGTTCCTCCAACTGCCGCTGCCGACGGCCCAGGTCCAGCTGCCCCATCACCATCCGCCCCAGCGATTCCAACGATTCCGCCTGGCTCGGCAACAGGTCCCCCACGTCGTGATCCCAAACCGACAACACCCCGACCGCGCACCCCTCCGGCGATACCAACGGCACCGCCGCGTAAAACCGCACACCACGCGGGTCCTGCACCAGCCGCCGGTCCGCGAACCGCTGGTCCTCACGCGCGTCCGACACCACCACAACCTGCCGCGCATCGAGAAATTCCGATCCCAACGCCTCCCCCCGCGCAATCTGCCCCGTCTTCAACCCCGCCGCCGCCACGATTACCACCACATCCTCCAGCACCAACTCCACCGCCGCCATCGGACGGTGACAAAGCAACGCCGCCAGACGGCATCCCTCCGACATGGCTCCGTCCAATCCCGGCGACGCCAAAGGATAGCTCCTCGTGACGCCAAGCCGCCTTCGTTCAGACTCCGAAGCCGTGCTCATGGATCATCCCGTGCAGGTGTTGCCTCCAGCCGGGGCAGGATCGTCTCCCGGGCAAACTCCAGATCCTCCTGGAAATCGATCTCCGTCCATGGAATCCCGGTGACATCCTCGCAATCGAGTCCGCCCGCCAGGACCAGCGAACGGATCACGTCGTCGTAGGAATCGTTCCGGCGCTCACCCGAAAGTCGCGCTTCCGTCTCCCGGATGATCGCGTCGAGACCCGCGCGGTCGAACCTGAAAAACCCGATCGATTCACCCACCAGGTCCGCTTCCCCCGTCCATTTCTTCCGAA
>JBBQIU010000253.1:0-5433 GCA_038325245.1 Verrucomicrobiota bacterium | reverse complement strand
GGATCCGAAGGCCGTCGTGCCGGTCCTTATGCGGGCATGGAACGACGGCGAAGAGAACGAAAAGCGGGCGGCGCATTCCGCACTTCTCCTCGTGCATCCAGTGGGCACGGCCTTGTTGCCAACACTTCTGCCCCAGTTGGAGTCCGAGGATATCAACGTGCGGACACGCGTTGCGGGATTGATCTCGGAGTTGGGCCCGGATGCTGCGGGAGCGGAGGAGACCCTGGTGCGAGGGGTGCGACGCAGTGCGGCGGCGGGGGAGCCCGATCCCGCCCTATTGGTAGCTCTGGCCTCACTGGGTGAGGCCGGGTGGGCGGCCGCATTCGCGGAACTGGAGAATACGTCCCCCGCAACCTTGAAAGGGGAGAGTTGGCCCATGGCGGTGATGCGCCTCGTGAACATCTCCGGATTGTCGATGCTCACGGCGAAGTTGGAGCATCCTTCGGCCTCTGTTCGGGCGGGTGCGCTGGAGGCGCTGACGGTGCTGGGCGATCGCGCGAGGTCCGCAGCGCGGCATATACCCGAATTGATGGACGACCCCGAGCCCGCGGTGAGGGCACGGGCGTGGCTGGCGGCGGGGGCGTGCGGCGTGGCGCCGGAACGAATGTTGGCGCGGTTGGAGAAGGGGATTCACGACCCGAATCCGGACGTTCAACGGGCCGTCGTGACGGGTATCGCGCGATTGGGCAAGGCGGCGCGTCCCGCGGTTCCCAAACTGATCGAAGCCTTGGAGGCTGAGGACCCCATTCTCAAGTTGGCGGCCGTCCGCGCGCTGGGAGCGATGGGATCGGACGGGGAGATCGCCGCGGCCCCCCTGGCGGACAAGATCGCTGGCGCATCGCCTGAATTGCAGGTCGAGCTTCTGTCGGCGTTGGCATCCATCGGGACCGGAGCGGCACCGGAGTTGCCGAAGCTTCTCGTTCTGGGCGAATCGGATCAGGCCGTCGTCCGCCGGGCCTTTCTGGACGCGGTGGGACGCTTCAGGGCCGGTGGCAAGGCCGCGATTCCGGGGATCGAACGTTGCCTCAAGGACCCGGATCCCGGCGTCCGGGCCACCGCGATTCAGGCCCGTGTGGCGGTGGAACCCGAATCCGAATCGGCCGTTCAGGTTGCCGTTGCCGGTTTGGAGGATGCGGACGTGACGGTTCGCCAGGCCGCTGCTGAAGCGCTCGGGCGCTTGGAAGAGCGCGGACGCCCAGGGGAGGCGCGCCTGTTTTCGATGTTGGCGAGTCCGACGGATCGCGAGGCGGCCCGGCATGCGCTGAGGGCCATTCATCCCACGTCTGTTCCGTCCCTCCTCGAGGCCCTGGCGCACAGCGATTGGGGGATCCGAGAAATGGCAGTGGATGCGTTGGCTCGGCTGGGCAAGGACGCCAAGGACGCGGTAGCGGTGTTGGAGAAGGCGATGCGCGAAGATCCGTCCGAAGAGGTGAAACGGGCCTCGCGCCGGGCCCTTCGCCGAATCCGCGAGGGCTGACCGGGCCATTCCGTTCACGCCGCCATCGGCTCAAAGCGGAACGCGATCTCCCGGTTGAAGACTTCCCGCGCCAGATTCCCCTTTTTTCCCGCTGCCGCCATCTCCCGGGCGGGTTCCAGTCGACTCAAAAGCGTGATCTCGAGCACGCCATCGTCGACCCGGGCCCGAAGATCCCGAACGTGCTGGAGATGACTGCGGTCGAAGGCGTCAGCGAGGCGAAGAAGGGCCGCCAGAACGCACACCAGGCGTTGCTGTTCGGTTGGAAGCCGGTGGAAATCGCCATGCTCGGAGGAAGGAAGGGCGCGGCGATGGTATCGGGCGACCAGCGCGAGCAGTTCGACTTCCCTGGGCGTGAGCGATTGCCAGGGCTGACTACGAATCAAGCGGGCAGACATCTTATGATGACCGCTGCCCCGGCGGCTCTCGGCCCAGCCGATGTCATGAAGGCAGGACGCACCTTCCAGAAGTACGCGCTCCTCGGGTCCCAGTCCATGAAGAGGGCGCAGTTCGTCGAAGAGTCGGCCCGCAAGGTAGGCAACGTGACTCGTATGCTGTGGCTCAGGTTCGAGCCGATCCATGGCGGCCCGCAGTTCGAAGGCGGCGGCGAGGGCGTTCATTGAGGATCGAGGAGTGCGGCGAATCGAAGCCCACGGGTGCTGGGGCGAAGAGCGGCCAGCTTCAGAACCCGGACAAGAGCCTCGTAGATTGCGCTTCCGGTCAGGACTATATCGGCACGTTCCGGCGGGAGGCCCGGAATTCGCTGACGTTCGATGAGGGACAGACTCCAGAGCCGGGTGGTCAGATCGGATAGGACGTCCGATGTGAGGCGCGTGTTTTCGATTCGGCTCCGGTCGTAACGTTCCAGCCCGTGAACAATGCACGCCAGGATGGCGGCAGTCCCGCCCACCCCTACAAACTCCAGGGGCTGCGGGAAACCGGCCGGCGGCGCCTCCCGGAGCGAGGGGACGACGTGCTCGACAAGGTAGGCGTCCAAGGTGGTCCGGCATCGTTGCAGGTCGCCGGCGGATGGGGACTCCGGTGGGCGCAGGGACTCCATCATGCGGACGGCGCCGATCGGAAAACTGCGGCTGAACCGGCGGAGCCCTGAATCGCCCAGGATCAGTTCGGTGCTGCCGCCGCCCACGTCGGCCACCAGGAGCGATCGTCGGGCGAGGTGGGGATCGGAGCAGACCCCGCGGAAGGCGAGGTCGGCCTCGGCCGGGCCTGTGATGATCTCAATCTCCGTTCCGTCGCCGGCCGCGGGCCGAACGGCTTCCAGGAATTCGGCCTGATTCTCCGCCTCGCGGGCGGCCGCGGTGGCGACTATCCGGAGACGGGCGGGATGATGGGTTCGCGCCTCGTCGCGGAATGCAACGATGGCAGCGGCGGTCCGGGCGATGGCCGCGGGTTGAAGGCGGCGCGTGGCGAAGAATCCCTCACCCAGCCGCGTCTGGTTGCCCTTTTCGACGATGGGATCGACGAGAGTGCCGTGGACCCTGGCGACGAGTAGCTTCACCGAGTTGGTGCCGATATCGATGACGGCTCTGCACTCGCCCAGGGGGGGGGCGTCTGTTGGTACGGCATCCGACTCCTGCATGGGTACCGGCTAGCTCTTGGAATTCTCCCGGGCGAGGGCAGCGGCCCCCGTGATACCGGCATCATCGCCGAGGCGGCTGGAGACGATCTCGACCCCCTTGGCGGTGCCCGTCATGGCGTAGTCTTTGGCGGTTTCGACGATGATGGACATCATTTCGTCCTCGAGGGCGTCGATGACACCGCCACCGAGGACGACGTATTCCGGGTTAATGAGATTGATGATGTTGCCGACGGCGATGCCGATGTATTCGGCGGCTTCCTCGATGATCTTTTCGACCAGTTTGTCCCCCTTCTTAAGGGCCTTCCGCAGATCGCCGCTGCGAAGGTCGTCCAGATTATCGCCGAGCATATCGACCAGAACCGTTTTCTGGCCGTCCTTCACCGCCGCCTGGATCCGCCGGAAGATCGCGGTGCGGCTGGCGAGGGCTTCGAAGCAGCCCTTGTTCCCGCAGCCGCACTTGGGTCCCCCGACCTCGAGCACCATATGGCCAATCTCCCCTGCGGTGTGGTTGAAGCCGCTGAAGAGTTTTCCATCGAGGATGATCCCGGCGCCGATGCCGGTTCCGACGAAGATGCCCACGACGTGACGGGGCTTGCTGCCGAGTTCGGCGACGTAAACGCCAAGCGTGCAGACGTTGCAGTCGTTCTCGATGAGGACGGGGACATCAAGGTGCTTCTCGAGTTCTTTCTTGAGGGCGACGTCCTCCCAACCGGGCATGTTGGGTGAAAAGATCACCTTTCCATCCTCGGAATTGATCGAGCCGGGCGCGCCGATTCCGACGGCCCTGACCAACTTCAAGTCGATGTCCGCCTCGTCGACGGCGTCGCGGACGGTCTTGGCGATACGTTCGATCACGGTCTTCGGGCCTCGATCCGCCTTGGTACTGGACTTGGCGGTGGCCACGAGGTTGAGCTGGGAAGTGAAGACACCCGCGAGGATCTTGGTCCCTCCGAGGTCCACGCCGACATAAATTTGCTTGGGGCTGGCTTCGGCCATGATGGAGCGTTTTTGGGATCCGGCGGCGTCCTGAAAGGCACTTCCCCCCGGAAGGCGCACCGGATGTCGGGCCCATAGACCAGAAAGCCGGCAGTGGGTCAAACGGTTATTGACCTCATCGCAGTCCGAGAAGTTCGACTTCGAACACGAGCGTGGCGTTGGGCGGGATGGCTCCGGGATAACCAGCAGGGCCGTAGGCCAGTTCGGGCGGGAGGGTCAGCTTGACCTTGTCCCCCACACACATCGCCGCGACCCCGAGGTCCCAGCCCGGAATCACCTGGCCCGCGCCGATGACGAAATCGAACGGCTCATCGCGGTCGACGGAACTGTCAAATTTTCCCCCGTCCGTGAACCAGCCCGTGTAATGCACCGTGGCCGTCTGGCCTTTTCGGGCGGCAGGGCCGGTTCCCGTGACGAGCTTCTCGATCTTCAAATCCGCGGTTGGCATGCGGAAGTCTCGTCGCCCAGGATTCACCGGGTCAATCGGGCATTCCGAGGTGAACGCTCCCACGTGGCGCGGCGGCCTGCCAATGGAGAGGGGTAAGGTTTCCGTTCGAATCCCGACCCACCCTTGTCCAATGAATATGAATGGGAAGAAAACGAGCGGCTCGCACCTCCTATGGAAGCGCATGAAGCAGATCCTGATCGTGGCGGCGAAGTGGATGGCGGCGGGCCTGCTCCTGTCCGGGTTGTCCGGTTGCCGGGCGGTTCCCGTCCATCAGCAGCGCCACGTCGCGAAGCCCGGCATGCAGTTCTCCGACTCCCCGGTGTACTCGGATGCTTCGGCTGTTCTGGGGCAGATCGAGACCGGCGCAGCCGCGTCCGGGGGCGCCCAAGCCGCGGGATGCACCTCGTGCCGATGATGGCCTCCTTGAAATCCTTTCCTTGGAGGCCCCTCGTACTCGTGATGGTTCTGAGTGGCCTTCGAGGGGCTGTTTCGGCTTCGGAGGGCGAGGGCGATTCCTACGCCTCAACTCCCTGGCGTGGATCCATCGCCTTCGACGGACTCTTCGCCACCGATGTCCAACTCACCCAGGAAAGCGCGACCTACCGTGTGGGGCCAGGCGCCTGGGAAGTCTCGCTGACCGCGGGTCTCGGGACGATTGGGCTGGACTATGAACCCGTCGGCTTTGACTTCCTCGGGGAATCGACACGGATCGACGAGATCCGGGCCTCTGGACAGACCTCCGGTCGGTGGCGACTGGGAGAGGAAATCACCGTGTTGGGGGGCGCGGGGATCTACGATGGCTTCACGGACTACCGTTCGGCGTGGTTGAGCGAGTACTACCGGCAACAGTTCTCAGCGTTGCCAGGCTATATATCACCGACGCCCGAGGGACACTCACTGAACGGCGGGATGCGG
>JBBQIU010000252.1:0-5436 GCA_038325245.1 Verrucomicrobiota bacterium | reverse complement strand
GACGCGGACGGTCACGACCTGGTTGGGGACCAGCGACCCGATAAAACGGACGCCATCCTCATCCGCGCCATCCGCGGTCGCCGTGGAGTTCTGGAGAGTGCCGTCATCGGGATCGATCCCACCTCCCAGCGTGAATCCGGCGAGAACCCGCTGGGAGGCGCCGTTGTTCGCCATCGTGGTCGGATAGGGCTGGTCGGGCGCATCGCCGTAGTCCCGCGATTCCTGCTCGCCGCCCGTCCTCGATTTGAGTTGCGCGGGTTCACTGGTCGAACTGCCGGCCGCGTTGCTCACGACGACATCGTATTCGCCAAGATCGGCGGTCTGGACCCGAGGCAGGCTGAGAGTCGGGCCGTTGGCGCCGGCGATCGGCGTGCCGTTGCGCCGCCATTGGTACGTGAAAGGCCCGCTCCCGTTGGCGGTGACCGAGAACAGGGCGGCCCCCAAATCCTCGATCGTCTGACTCGCCGGGTGGGCCACGATCGACGGTGGGATCACGCTGTTCACGCCGGTGAGGGTACGAAGTTCGACGGCGTTCGGGAGATAGTCGACCTGGAGATACCGGTTCGGATGGACCTGAAGACTGGGAGTTCGGGCGAATCGGCCCGTCACGCCGCGGGACGCGGACAGGATCTGGAAACGCGCCTCCGCGGCCGGCACGAATTCCCCCAGGAGCCGGGTCGAGAGCGTTCCCCCTTCGATTGTCGCCGAGCCGTTGGTCACTTCAACCAGGTCGTGTCCCGTGCCGGGACCCGCGCCGCCGGCGATTTCCACGTCCAGCACGCCTGTCGCGGCGTGGGTGTAATTGCCGTTGATCGACAGCCGGCCCGGGGATTCGCCAGGGGACAGGATTCCCGCATTGACGAAGACGACACCGCGCACGTCGAGCGCCCCGGAGCCGAGGATCCGGCCACCCTGGGCGTTCGCGAACGTGGAACCGCTCACGGCCAGAGTGTGTCCCTTGAGCGAAATCAGGCCCTCGTTGCGGTGCTGGGCGCCCGGCCCCGAAATCTCCAACGGATGTCCCAGTGTGAGGACGCCGCGATTGCGGAAGGCGCCTCGGATCTCGCGTCCCCCGCCGTTGGAGCCGTCCGTCACGATCGTGCCGACGTCGCCGTTTTCGAGGAAGCCGCCCGCCACCAGGAGGGCTGTCGTTCGATCCGGGCGCAGGCTCTCCATCCGGATCGAGCCCCGGTTGACCCGGCTCGTGCTGATGGTGAGGACCGCGTTCGCCCCCTGGTCGCTGATCACCCGGAGCAGAAGGTTCTCCAGGTTGCTCCCGGCCAGCTCGGTGCCCGCACCGTAGAGCTGCAGTTCGGTCGGCACCGGGGCCGGGCGCGTGGGCACGATCCGGACGCTCTGGAACAGGACGTCCCCCACGGCCTGGCCCCCGTCAGCCTGGTAAGTCCCCGTCACCGTCACCGGCTCAGTCTCGGCGAGCAGGAGCCCCTGGTTGATGAGGGTCCCCTGGATCCGGCGATCGCCCCCGCCCCCGCGGACCACTTCAATGATTCCGGACGGAGTGTTGGTGAAGCCGGCGGCGAGTTCCAACCGGCTCACGCGATCATTCCGGGAGGAGCCCAGGACGATGCGCCCGACATTCACCGCGCCCGCAGCGGTGGTGAGCGTGGTCTGATTCCCCGCGTCGGTGTCGAGATACAGCGTCACGACCGGGCTGGCGTTCGCGATCAGCGAACTTCCCACCCCCAGCAACCACAGCGTCGCCGGAGACGTGACCGATGGCGCCACCCGCGTGGTCGCGCCATAGATCCGGATATCCCCGGAAATGGATCCTCCTGACACGTCCACCCGCCCGTCCGAGATCGCCAGCGAACCGGGGACTTCGAGCACTCCCGAATTCTGCGAGAACACAGCATCCCGATTCACGACGTCGAGGCGGATTCCCGATTCGACCAGGATCTTGCCGAAATTGGTTAGGCTCCCGCTCAAGCGGCGCCCTCCGCCGTTGGCCGAAAGCACCTCGATCGCGCCCCGGTTTTCGATCGTCAATCCGGAGGCTTCGAGGGTCGTGGTCCGATCCGCCCGCTGGCTTTCGAGACGGATCGTCCCGAGGTTCACGGTGTTGGACGAAACGGTGAGTGTGGCCTGGGCTCCTATGTCGCTGATCACCCGGAGGACCAGGTTGGTCTCGACCCGTCCCGTGAGAGTCGTGCCGCCGCCGAACAACTGGAGTTCATTCGGATCGGCGGGCGCCCGGGAGGTCACGAGCCGGATGCTGACGAATCGTACATCGCCGTCGGCCCGCCCGCCATCCACCTGATACGTCCCGGTCACGGTCACCGGCACCGCCGGGCTGATGACGCGCCCCTGGTTGACCAGGATTCCATCGATGGAACGCCCGCCGCCGCCACCGGGGACCACCTCGATGACGCCCCCGGGCCGATTCGTCAGGCCTGCTTCGATCCGCAAGCGGGACAACCGATCGTCCCGGGCCGAGCTGATCACAATCCGCCCCACGTTCACCGCTCCCGTCCGGGTGGTGAGGGTGGTTTGGTTCCCTACGTCGGTATCGAGCTGGAGGGTCATCGCGGCGCTGTCGTTACTGATCAGCGAACTGCCCACGCCGAGGAGGCGGAGGAGGCCTGGGGATGTCCACGTCGGCGCCACCCAGGTCACGGCGTTGAAAAGCCGGATGTCACCGCTCATCTGCCCGCCCCTCGCGTTCACCTGCCCGCCTTCGATTCCCAGGGTCCCGAGGACTTCGATCTGCCCGGCGGCGGCCTCGAACAACCGATCCCGATTGTTGATCTCCAGGTTCATCCCGGCTTCGACGAGAAACCGCCCTCGGTTGATGATCCCGCCATTGAGCCGGCGCCCACCTCCTCCCGAGGCCACCATCGTGAGGGATCCCTCGTTTTCCAACCCCGACACGCCGGTCACGCTCAGGCTCGTCGTCCGGTCGGACCGCGGACTCTCCAGCCGGATGTGGCCGCGGTTCCGGATGAACTCAGAGGCCGTCAGGTGCGCATTGACCCCGACATCGCTGACGATCCCAAGAGTGCAAGTGAGGTCCAGCGACCGAATCGTGGCGATCCCGGAGAACCGAACCGCAAGATCCAATCCCACCCCCTGGATCCGGACATCGTCGCCGGGTCCGGGAACCCGGCCGTCCTGCCAGTTGGATTCGGCCGACCAGAGCTGGGCGCCGGTCGTGGGGCCCACCCAGGAGACCGTCGCCGCGGGGGCCTGGCCTTGCGTCAGTCCGAAGCCGAGGAGCATCAGGGCCCCGAGGACTCGGATCCCTCGCTTCAGGGTTCCACCGGGTGTGCAACTCTCCGAAGGAGTGCTGCGTCCCGGGTCATGGCTTGGGGACAGGGGATTCATGGGATCTTCCAGAATGCGTTGGACCGCCCGAAATGGGACCGAAAGCCCTCTTCAGATCGCGTCTTCGAAGGCGCGGTCTTAAAGACTTCCGAGCGAACGGCAGGGGCGGAGGTCTGCCAATTAGGAGTTTCGACGAGAAACTCACTCCCCAGTGACGCGTCCACGGCAAAGATGTAGGTGTCGTTACCCAGACCGCCTTCCAGGGTATCGGCCCCTCCGCGGCCCTCCAACCGGTTGTCCAGTGAATTGCCCGTGATGGTATCGGCGGCGCTGGTCCCCAGGACGTTCTCGATCGCGTGACAGCGGACCAGGAGAAGTTCCAGGTTCGGATGAACGCCCTGAACGTGACCCATCCCCAGGTTCACAATCACTCCCGTGGTCACGGCCCCGTTGAACTCCAGGGTGTCCAATCCACCGCTGCCCACATCTTCAAGGATCGTGTCCCGCCCCAGCGGCACTCCCGACCCCAGCGCGAACAGGTAAGCGTCGTCGCCATCGCCACCTTCCAACTGATCCTCCCCTTCCCCGCCCGAGATCCGATCGTTGCCGGCGCCGCCTTGGATCCAGTTGGCCAGGCTGCTGCCGGTCAGTTGATCCCCGCGGTCACCTCCGCGCAGGTTCTCGATCGAAGTCCCGCTGACGAGAGTCAGGGTCAGGTTCGGATTCACAGACTGCGCCGCCGTGCTCGCCAGGGAGACGTTGATCACCCGGGTGGAAGTCGCCGAGAAATCGGCCCAATCCGCGCCGCCCGCGTCGTCGATGGTTTCACCGCCCAGGTCGGAATCGGTGTCCATCACGTAGATGTCGTTCCCCAGGCCGCCCTCCAGGCGATCGTCCCCGGCTCCCCCGATCAGGATGTCGTCGCCGGGACCGCCACGCAGCGTGTCCTGGCCGCCAGCACCGTCGAGGCGAACGTCGCCGTCGAAACCCGAGGCATCCAGGGTGTTGTTCCCGGCGCCACCCGTCAGTTCAGCCGCCTCGAACCCGATCAGCGCATCCTCAACGATCCCGTTGAACGCCAGGGAATCCGGCAACAGGGTCAGGTTGGCATCGCGTTCCTCCAGCAGGGTGTCTTCAAAGAGTTGCCCCGCCGCATTGACCCCGCCGCCGCCGTCCAGCGTGTCCCGACCGGCGCCTCCCTGGATCCGGTCGCTCCCCTCCCCGCCCTGGATCACATTGGCACCGGTATTCCCGGTCAACCCGTCGTCTTGCTGCGATCCGGTCAGATCCTCGAAATGCTCCGCGTCCATCAGGACGAGCGTCAGGTTGCCGTTCACCGTCTGTTCGGAACTCTGCGCCAGAGAAGCGGTGACACCCAGCGACCCGGTCTCGGAAAACTCCAGGAGATCCTTGCCGCCGCCACGCCGTTCAATCAGAAGGTCCAGCCCCAGCAATTCATCCGCATCGAACCGATAGACGTCGTCGCCGTCACCCCCGGCGATGACATCGTTGCCGCCTCCACCGATCAGCACGTCACCCTGGGAACTGCCGACCAACCGGTCGTCACCCCCGCGTCCGTCGAGGGTGACCGAACCGTTGAAGCCCGATGCATCCAGGCGGTTCGCGCTCTCGCCACCGATCAGGTGCGCCTCCTCGATGATTCCGATGAAGGTGTCGGTCTCCAACCCGATCACCAGGGTCGTCGTTCCAAGGACGAAATCGGCGTCACGCTCTTCGGTCAGGATGTCCATACCCCGCGAGCCGTCGATCTGATCATTGCCCGGGCCGCCCGTGAGGTAATTGGTTCCGGTGCCGCCGACGAGGACGTCATCGCCGCCGGCTCCGTCGAGTCGCACGACTCCCGAAAAGCTCGACGCATCGAGGGTGTTGGGGGCGCCGTCTCCGGTGAGGCTGATCTCGTCGAACGTGGACGGAGTGAACGTGTCGATTTCGCCGGTGGTCGCGTTGGTCAGCACCGAGGCGGAAAGGTTCCAGTTGCCGGCCCGTTCCTCTTTGAACGTGTCGTAACCGCCGGAACCACCGTCGAGGAAGTCGTTGCCCTCGCGTCCCCAGATCACGTTGGACCGGGTGTTGCCGACCAACTGGTCCTGGGTGCCGATTCCGGGCGCGTACCGCCCCCCGTACAGATTTTCG
>JBBQIU010000251.1:0-5436 GCA_038325245.1 Verrucomicrobiota bacterium | reverse complement strand
AGCGTCCCGGCCAGGAGGCGCCCTTCACACCAACTTCCGCCTCAGTCTGGAAGGAGAAGACATCGCCGTCTTCGATCCGCTCGGGCGCCTGATCGATTCCGTCACATTCAGCCGTCAGCGATCCGATTGGAGCGAAGGGCGATGGCCCGACGGCGGGCTTTCTCCCTTCCCCAGATTCGAGATTCCCACACCGGGACGGGCCAACCTGACACCCCCGACTTCTCCACCAGAATTCCAAGTGGCGGCCCGCTGGGATCCAAGCGGTCCGAACGGTCCAAGTGTGCGGGTGATCTGGAGATCCGTCCCGGGCCGGATCTACCAACCCGAGTACGCGCACGATCTCGAGGACCCCTTGTGGGAGGTCCTCGGAGACGCGCGGAGGGCCGGGGGCGAAGTGGAGTCGGTGATCGATCCCGACCCGATCGGCTCCATTCGGTTCTACCGCGTCCGCCTCCTGCCGTGACGCGGTGAGCAGGCGGCTAAAGGAGGGACGTCTGCGAGCGCGGCGGCTTGATCCCCAGCCTTCGGTAGGTGAGTTCCGTCGCCACCCGGCCCTGGGACGTCCGGTGAAGATATCCCTCCATGATGAGATAAGGTTCGTAAACCTCCTCCAGGGTGTCGGGCTCCTCGCCGACGGCCACCGCGAGGGAACTCACTCCGACCGGCCCTCCCCCGAACTTGACGACCAGCGTTTCCAGGATGCGCTTGTCCATCTCATCGAGTCCGTTCTCGTCGATCTCCAGCATCGCCAGGGCTCCATCCGCAACGGGCTTGGTGATCCGCCCATCGTGACGGACCTGCGCGAAGTCCCGCACGCGTCGGAGCAGATTGTTGGAAATACGTGGGGTGCCGCGACTGCGACGTGCGATCTCCATGGCCCCGGCGTCATCAAGTTCCACGTTCAGGAGGCGGGCGGACCGGACGACGATCTCCTGCAATTGTTCCGCAGTGTAATAGTCCAACCGCTCCCGCATCGGGAAGCGGGTCAACATCGGCGCACTGAGCAGCCCGGCCCGAGTGGTCGCCCCGATCAGCGTGAACCGCGGCAGGTTTAATCGGACACTTCGGGCGTTCGGACCCTGATCGATGATGATGTCGAGCTTGAAGTCCTCCATCGCCGGATACAGGTACTCCTCAATCGTTTTCTGAAGCCGGTGGATCTCGTCGATGAAAAGGACATCGCCCTCCTCGAGATTCGTCAGCAACCCCGCCAGATCGCCCGCCTTCTCGATCGTCGGCCCGCTCGTGGCGCGCACATTGGCATCCATCGCCCGGGCGATGATGTTCGCCAGGGTCGTCTTCCCGAGACCGGGGGGGCCGCTGAGAAGGATGTGATCCAGCGGTTCCTTGCGTCGACGCGCCGCCTCGACAGCGATCTCGATACGTTCCCGCACGTTCGCCTGCCCCGTGAACTCCGCGAAGAGCGACGGGCGGAGCGTCACCTCGAGTTGAACATCGGGGCGATTCAGGACATCGGAAACGAGCCTTTGGGGCACAGCCCGAGGATTCGGGCCGGGTGTCCCGCCGACAAGGCCGTTCTTCCAGGGCCAACGATTCGGTGGGGACCAACGGACCTCACGCGAAGACGCGAAGTCGCGAAGAGTGCCTAGAGGGACAGGCGCTTTTCCAAGCTTCCGCGAACCCAATCCCCATCCCTATCCTTCGCGCCCTTCGCGCCTTTGCGTGCGACACAAAATCGGCCCAAAGTGCCCTGCCATGCATCGATCCGCTGATACTCCCCGCCCGACCCCCGCGCTCACGAACGGCGCACAAACCTTCGGCATGGTCGGCGCCGTGGTTCTCGGTGCCACGATCGCCCTGCGAAGCGCCGACGTCCCGGTGCCGGACCCGGCGCCCGGAACCGTCCCCGTGGGCACCATTCTCGCCTATGGCGGACCGGCAGCGTCCGTTCCGGAAGCCGGCGGCTGGCTGCTATGCGACGGCCGAGAACTGGCGGTTGCGCAGTTTCAGGAACTGCACTCGGTGCTTGGAACGGGCTGGGGAGGCAGCCCGGGCGATGCCCTGTTTCGAATTCCCGATCTGCGGGGCCGTTTCCTGCGAGGGGTCACCTATGCCGGCGACGGCGACCACCGCGATCCCGACCGGGACCACCGGGGAACCTCGGGTTCTGGCGGCAACTCGGGGAACGAGGTCGGCTCATTGCAGGAGGATGGCGTCGGCCCGCACCAGCATCCGGTTTCGGGGGTCGCGGATGCGATCGGTCCTGGTACGGGTGCGGAATGGATCCGGTTTCACGGCACCAAGGTGCCCGATGACGCCGCCCCCGTTCTCAGCAACACGTGGTCCGTTCAACCTTCCAGTGGCTCCGAAACCCGCCCACGAAACGTCTACGTGAACTGGATCATCCGGGTGCGGTGACCTGCCCGCCCCGCCGGGGAGCGTGCATCGTGACTGAATCGTTCCGGCTCAGATATTCTCGGCGATGTGGGGTGGCGTGGGCTGGGGCGAGGGCAGTTCAGAGCCCAGCGGCGCGTCGTCGCGCGCCAGAATCCGGTAGTTCTTGATCTGGAGGGAGACCTCACGGTCGTCCTCCAGCCCCAGGAGCCCGTATTCCTCCTTCGTCATGCGCCCTCGAACGACGAGACCCGAGGGAAGCTCGAACTCCACCCGGAGCAGGATTCCCAGGAAGAACGTATGCAGGACGCGCGCCCGGTGCGGGTATTGGGTCAGGTCGGTCGACACCATCACTGCATAAGGCCGGAAGCCGATCCTCATCTGAGTTCCGTCGGGGGCGCCTCCCGCCGGAAAGGACAGCTCGCCGGCATGGGCCTGTCCGCCCTTCACCACGCACTCAAGGACATTCATCACTCCGATGAAACGGGCCACAAACTCATTGGCGGGATTTTCATAGACGTCCCGCGGCGTCCCGATCTGCTCCAGGCGTCCGCGGGAAAAGATGACGATGCGGTTGGCGACCTCCATGGCCTCCTCCTGATCGTGCGTGACGAACACGGTCGTCACGTTGAGTTCGTGATGCAACCGCACCAACCACTCGCGGAGTTCCTGGCGAATCTTGGCATCCACCGCACCGAACGGCTCGTCGAGAAGCAGGACGCTTGGCTTGGGCGCCATGGAACGGGCGATCGCAACCCTCTGCCGCTGCCCACCCGAAAGCTGGTGGGGATAGCGGCGCTCGAGGCCCTGGAGTCCGAACAACTCCATCAACTCGGTCACACGCGACTCGATCTCGGATCGCTTCCACTTCTTGATCTTGAGCCCGAACTGGATGTTCTCCCGCACTGACATCGTCTTGAACAGCGCGTAGTTCTGGAACACGAAGCCGATGTTGCGCCGCTGGACGGGCAGGTCGTTGACGCGGTGGCCGCGGACGAGGATGTCGCCGGCCGTTGGTATTTCCAGACCGGCGATCATGCGCAGCACGGTGGTCTTCCCGCCGCCACTCGGTCCCAGAAGGGCCACCAGTTCGCCTTCCGCGACGGTGAACTCCACCCGGTCGACCGCCATGGTTTCACCGAAGCTCTTGCTGATGTTTTTCAGCTGGATGCTCATGTTCGATCGGATCGGGTATCGTGCGTCGCCTCACCGGGGTCGGAACGTTGCGCGGCCTCGAACAGGCGCTCCTGGCGCCACTCGAACCAGGTCTTGAGCACGAGTGTCACCAGGGCCAGCAACGCGAGCAGGCTGGCGACCGCGAAGGCCCCGGTGCTGTCGTACCCGATGTAGAGCTTCTCCACACGCAACGGCATCGTGTCCGTCACGCCACTGATGTGGCCCGAGACAACCGAAACGGCGCCGAACTCACCCATCGCCCGCGCGTTGCAAAGGATGATCCCATACAACAACCCCCACTTCACTGAGGGAAGGGTCACCCGCCAGAAGGTCTGCCAGCCCGACGCCCCCAGCGTCATGGCGGCTTGTTCCTGGTCCGTTCCCGTCGCCTGCATCACGGGGATCAGTTCCCGGGCGACAAAGGGAAACGTCACGAACAGGGTCGCCAGCACGATGCCGGGGACGGCGAAAATGATTTGGATGTCGCGCTCCGCCAGCCAGGGCCCCAGGTAGCCCTGTAGTCCGAACACGACCACGTAGATCAACCCGGCCACCACGGGAGACACGGAGAATGGGAGGTCGATGAGGGTGATCAGCAGGGCCTTGCCTCGGAACTCGAACTTCGCGACGGCCCAAGCCGCACAAACCCCGAACACGACGTTCAGCGGAACACAGATCGCCGCCGTCAGAAGCGTCAGCCGTATGGACGACATTGTGTCCGGATTCGTCAGTGCCTCAAAATAGGCGCCAACCCCCTTGGCCAGGGCCTGGGCAAACACATTGACAAGAGGGATCAGCAGGAAAACGAGAAGGAAGAGTCCGGATAGGGAGATCAGGATCCACTTCACCAGGGGTGTCTCTTCCGCGCCCCGTTGCGACTTGCGACGCGATTCCCCGACCCGGCGTTGGAAAGCGGAAGCCATCGTCAGTGTTGGAATCGGGAGGCCAAGCGCTCGAGGAAATTGATCAGGCCCAACATCACGAACGACGAAACCAGCATGACCACCGCGATCGCCATCGCGCCGTTGGTGTTGAACTCATCGAGTCGTATCACGATCAACAGCGGCGCAATCTCCGACTCGTACTGGCGGTTGCTGGAGATGAAGATCACCGATCCGTACTCCCCAATCGCCCGCGCGAACGCCAGCGCGAATCCGGTCAGAAGCGCCGGCAGAAGGGTTGGCGCGATCACCGAAACGAACGTTCTCAATCGCCCCGCCCCCAACGTCGCCGCCGCCTCCTCCGTCTCCCTCTCGAGGTCCTCAAGGACCGGTTGGAGCGTCCGCACGACGAAAGGTAGTCCGATGAACGTCAGCGCGATCGTCACCCCAAGCGGCGAAAAGGCTGCCTTGATGCCAAGCGGGCTCAGAATCTGCCCAAGCCATCCGTTCGGCGCAAAAAGGCTGGAAAGCGTCAGACCCGCTACCGCGGTCGGCAATGCGAAGGGGAAATCCACGAGGGCATCCAGGAATCTCTTTCCGGGGAACGAATAGCGCACCAGAACCCAGGCCGTGACGGTTCCGAACACGGCATTGATCAAGGCCGCAATGAACGAGGCCCCGAAGGTCAAACGGTACGCTGCCATGGCCCGGGCGGAGGTCGCCGTCGTCCAGAACTCCTCCCATGTCATGCCCAGAACGCGGAGGAACAATCCCGCCAGGGGAATGAGGACAATCACGCTGAGGTAAAACAGCGTGTATCCCATCGTCAGGCCGAAACCCGGCAATGCATTGAACCGGCGTGCACCCATGCTTTGAATCCTGCTGCGGAACGGGAGGCCGGAGGGTAGCGACGCGGTCACCTCCGTAGGAAGCCCAAGCTTCGATCCTGCCCCCTGACCCTCGCCACCACAACGGACGGCGCAGGCTCCAAGTTATACTCGAGTAAGTCAAACGAGATTAATCT
>JBBQIU010000250.1:0-5459 GCA_038325245.1 Verrucomicrobiota bacterium | reverse complement strand
GCGCCTCGGGAGAGGCGCGCTCCGGCGGACCGCGGTTCTCCCGAACCGCTGCGCGTCCCCTCGCGACGCGCGTCGAAATCGACTCCCACGCCCCCACCCGCGCACCACCCCCTGCGCCTCGGGAGAGGCGAAATGAGGACTGCTGTCCGTCTCCGGCATTGCCTTGCCATCGGGGGACCGCCGCCTATGATGCCACCCGCTTTCCGCCCGTCCTCGGGGGGAAGCTGCCGGTGACCGTGGTTGGCACCGTCGGTTCGCGCGGGTAGCTCAATTGGCTAGAGCGTCGGCCTCCGAAGCCGAAGGTTATGGGTTCAACCCCCGTCCCGCGCACCATTCGCTTCTTATTGATAATAAACAGTTTAGGATCACTTCTTGGATTTAGAATTGCGACAGACTTGGGACAGACTTGGGGTCACATCTCTGATATTGACAATTCAGCCGCTGAAGGACAGCTGCGTGGGCCGCGCGAGCCCGAGGGAAACCAGAGCCGCCAGGCGGATATCCTTTCGTCAAATTCGGAGATGCGACCCCAACGGCCTCTTCCATCGGGCACCTCCATTATCTTTGGTGGTGAACCATGGACTATGCCCCCGACGAGGACTTGTCCCGGGGCAGACTTGGCGGGGCAGACTTGGGGTCACATCTCTGATTTTGACAATCCAGCCGCTGAAGGCCAACTGCGTACGCCGCCCGAGGCCGAGGGAAACCAGAGCCGCTAGGCGGAGAACCTTTTGTCAAGTTCGGAGATGCGCCCCAGCTGCCGCTTCGCATCCGCTTCGGCTGCGAACGGACTCGCCGGGAGCTACGCCTTGCGGACGGTTCCCTTGACCCTTGACCTGCCAGGCCGCGTGGCGGATGCCGGGGGGACGGCGGCGTGGATGGCTCTGATCAAGACTTTAGCGGGACCGCTCTTGAGAAGGCAGTTCACCGCCCCGGCCTTGAACATGAGGCCATGACGGAGGTCGTCTTCGTACATCGTGAGGCCAATCACCTTGATGCGCGGCCACGCCTCTGTAATCCGGCGCGTGGCCTGAATGCCATCCATTCGGCGCATGCTCACATCCATGAGCATGACATCCGGCTGGAGCCTCCGGGCTTGCTCGATGGCTTCCTGGCCGTCGGAAGCGACCGCGACGACTTCCATGTCTGGTTGCTGCGCAACGAGGGCGGCCAACCCGTCCCGCATCACCTGGTGGTCGTCCACCAATAAAATACGAATTCTCGATCGACCGGCCCGGGCGGCTGCCGCCGCGCCATTCCGCTTCCTCCCTGGCGACCGCTTCGCGACGAGTGCCAGTTCCGCGCGCTTCAAACGGGAACGCCCGCGATCTGACCCCGCCTTGCGCCGGGACGATTCTTGCACCGGGGCGATCAGCCGGAACCGGCTCCCACGGCCCGGGCCGCCGTCCACTTCCATCCGTCCGCCCAGCAATTGGAGCCGTTCGCGAATGCTGAACAAACCAAAACCGCCGCTGGTTTCATGTCCGGGCCGGGCCTTCGTTGTATCAAAACCCTTGCCGTTGTCGCTCACGAGAATCTCACAGTGATTCTCAGGACTCAATGACATCCTCACTCGGGCGCGTTTGACGCCCGCATGCTTGACGACATTGAAGAGGAGTTCCCGCACCGATTGGAAGAGCAAGATTTTAACGTCCGCTTCGACCGGCTCGGCGATGGGATCGACCTCGGTGCGGACGTCCAAACCGTGGTTCGTGCCCATCCACCTCGCGAGCCATTTCAGCGCCGCGGTCAATCCCTCCGCGTGCAGAACGACCGGACTCAGCTCGTGACTCAGCTTACGCGCCAGGTCGCCCGATTCTTCGACGATCCGTTTGGCCCGTTGCAACTCCTTCTGCAAAGACCCAGCGTCTTTGTGCTTGAGCATGACTTCCAGGTACACATGGGCTGCGACCAGCAGTTGCTGGAGCTCATCATGCAGGATCTGGGCGATCCGCCGCCGCTCGCGTTCTTCCGACTGGGTCAACTCACCGGCCAACGCCCGCAGTTGGGAGGTGCGCTCGATGACTCGCTGTTCCAGTTGCTCATTGTTGACCCGCAGCTCTTCACTGATCACCGCGAGCTGTTCGTTGGCGTTTTGGAGTTCCTCGTTTGTGTTTGCCAGGTTCTGCTCCATCTGTTTGCGCTCGCTGATGTCGGAGTTGGTCCCGCACCACTGCACCACCCGCCCTTTCGCATCCTTCAGGGGGTAGCCGCGCGTCAGGAACTCTCGGAAGCGCCCGTCGGCTCCGCGCAGCGGGAACTCCATCTCAAACGGCTGGCCGGTGGCAATTGAGGTCTTCCACCGCTTCAGCACTCTCGGGAGCATCTGGGGATCATGCACCTTCTGCCAGCCCCAACCCTTCATCTGCTGAGGCGTGGTCCCGGTGTATTCGTACCAGCGCTGGTTGTACCAAGTGATGTAGCCATCGGGGTTGGCGATCCAAGCCAGTGGCGCCATCGCGTCCAGCATCGTCCGAAACCGCCCTTCGCTTTCGCTCAGTGCCTCCTCCGCCCGCTTGCGCTCGGAAATGTCGCGGCCAATCTTGGAAGCCCCGACAATCGCCCCAGCCGTATTGCGGATGGGCGAGAACGTCAGGGAGACAGGGATGCGCCGTCCGTCCTTGGCCAGCCGCACGGTTTCGTAGCGGGCGATAAACTCCCCGCGGCGCACGCGTTTCAGAATGGTTGCCTCTTCGGACTGGAGCTCGGCCGGAATGATCCTGGTGACGGGCTGGCCGATCATTTCGTCGGGACGATATCCATAAATGTGATGGGCGCCGACGTTCCAACTCGTGACCGTGCCGTCGAGGTCCTTGCTGATGATCGCGTCCTCGGCAGACTCCACGATGGCGGCGAGAATGGCGTCTTTCTCCTCCGCCTGTCTCGTGCGCACCAGGGCCACGTCATTCTTCCCGACGATCGCGTCCACCTCGTGATGGCGCAATGCCTGGATGATCCCTTCGGCGTGGGCCAGTTGCGCCTCCAATTCGCGGATTCGTTCCTGTTCCCTCATGGCGGGCTGGAGGGCAGCCGCAAGGCGGCCAGCACCTTGTGGGTGTCGGCGAGGGTTCCGAACACGGTCACGCGGGTGCCCGACGACTCCGCCACTAGCGCCGGCGTGACCAGCACATTGAGAGCGCGGGCCGTCTGGGAATCCTTGAGCACGTCCACGATTTCCAACTCGCAGTTGTCCTTTAGAGCGCCCGCGACGAGCCGTGTCAGATTCTCCCGGGCCAACTGGGAGTTCGGCTCCTTGCCGGCGACGAACAGTCGCAGGCGGTAGCGCGCCGCTTCCTTCGCCGGAACAGAAGCTTTCGATCCCTTGGTTTTCGGTTTCACGCAGGCCTCCGTTCGGGCAGGCCGGCCTTGCCGTCCTCCAGGATTTCCGTACAGCAAAACGATTGCTGATCAGAAGAGGGGAACAAAAGGGGTAACAGGTTGCTTTGGGTTGATGGAGACCTTGATCAGGTGCTCGCGGCGGAGCCAGCCTTCTGCGGACCAACGCCAAACGCGGCGCAGGTGGCAGCGAGCGGGGTTCTACTTGGCGCGGAGCTTACGCTTCGCGCGGGCGCCAATCCACGCGAAAATCTGCTGTCGTTCCCGGCGATCTCAGCGGTGCTCGAGTGCTCTGGTGCCGTGGATTGTCGTTCTCGGTGCGGGTGTGGGTGTCCCGAGGGACTCCGCGATGACTCGAGACTCTTCTCCCCAAAGGAGTGCTTCCGCGCTAGGGTGCGCGCGTCATGCCGCGGTTACGCGCCATCGCCCTGCTGCTGGGCCTCATCCCGTGGGCCGACGCCGCGTCTCCCCACTGGTCTTTCGTCGCCCCTCGCCACGAGACCCCGCCCACCACCGCCCAGGCCGAGGGAACTCGCAATGCGATCGACCTCTTCGTTCGTGCCCGCCTCGACCAAGAGCAGTTGCGCCCCTCGCCGGAGGCCGACCCGGTAACGCTCCTCCGCCGCGTTCACCTGGACCTCACCGGCCTGCCCCCCACCCCGACCGAGGTCGGAGCGTTCATCAGCGATCCGAGCCCGGATGCCTACGAGCGGCGGGTGGACGAACTTCTCCGATCCCCGCACCACGGCGAGCGCTGGGCCCGCTGGTGGCTCGACGTCGCCCGCTACGCGGATTCCCACGGCTACAGCATCGACGCTCCGCGTTCCCTCTGGCCCTGGCGGGATTGGGTGATCCGGGACTTCAATGACGACCTGCCCTTCGACACCTTCGTCGTCGAGCAACTCGCCGGCGACCTTCTCCCCGACGCCAGCCTGTCGTAGCGGATCGCCACGGGATTCCATCGCAACACCCAGATCAACCAGGAAGGCGGCATCGACCCGGAGCAGTTCCGTATCGAGTCCGTCATCGACCGGGTGAACACCACGGGGACCGCGCTCCTCGGCCTCACGGTCGGCTGCGCGCAGTGCCACGATCACAAGTTCGATCCGATCTCCCAGCGCGAGTACTTCCAGCTCTACGCCTTCTTCAACAACCAGGACGAACCCACCCTCCCGATCCCCACCCCGGAGCAGCAGGCCGCCCTCGATACGCACGCCGCGAGGCTCCGCCAACTGGAGGCAGACCTCGCGGCCCTGCGGACAAGCGATCGGAGCCCCGAGCCCGAATCGACCGACACTACCCCCGCCGAGCTCACCCGGATCGAGGCGCAGCTCAAGAAGCCCCAGAAGTCCAAGCCCTCGACCGACACCACGCTGGTTCTCACCGAGCTTCGGGAACTGCGACCCTCCTACGTGAGGGGGGCTGCGTCCAGCAAGCTGAGGGAGGCGCCAGCAGTTCTAATTTTGAGGGAGCGGCCCTGGCGTGAGGAGGGGTGAGAGGGCGGTGGAGGGATGGGCCAGGCGAGGTGGGTGAGGAGCAAAGTGGCCGAAGGGGGTATTCGGGCAGGCGGAACCCCCGCGGACCGATTGGGCCGCGGTGGGGCGCCAGCGCCGATCAGGCTTTTTTCGCGTACGGCCCCAGTTCGAGACCGCGCATCATGAAGCGCATGAGACCGAGCCAACTGGGAAAATGAAAGTAGAGCGTGAGGGCTCGGACATGGTCGAAGAAGATCTTGCGGGACGCCAGACGGGCCCGCACCAACCGGTAAGGGGGCGTCAAGAAATAACATTTACAACTGGCTCAATCTTCAGCATAGACTCCGTTCGGGATGCCGGCCAAGCAAAACCTCCAACAGCAAAACCTCCAACTGAAGCTGCGCCAAATGTGGCCTCATCTGAATGAGCGATCAAGGCGGATGTTGGCCGCGGCGGAAGCGTTACAGATAGGCTATGGCGGCGTTTCACTGGTTAGCCGCGCCTGCGGCCTGTCCAGGGTCACAATCACCAGGGGAATGCTCGAACTGACGGCCAAGGCATTGCCTGAGGACCGAGTTCGACGCTCTGGAGGAGGACGACACAAAGTGGAGGTGAATGATCCCGAACTGCCCGCAGTGTTGGAGGCAT
>JBBQIU010000249.1:0-5459 GCA_038325245.1 Verrucomicrobiota bacterium | reverse complement strand
CCTACCCTTTCGGAGGTCTTTATCGTTCGCACCGCCCCCAAGATTGCCAGCGGCAACTTCCTGTCCGACCCCGCCCTCCGAAAGGGTAGGCGCCATCTCGTCGGATACGTCGGCGTCATGGGGAACGCCGACGGTGTCATCCACCTCGTCGAGGCCGCCCACCACATCGTCCACACTCGCGGGCGCCATGACGTCCAGTTCCTCCTCATGGGCACCGGCCCCGAACACGCCGCGCTCGTCCAGCGCCGCGACGACCTCGGCCTCCAAGGGCACCTCGATCTCCCAGGGCGCGTTTCGAACGAGTTCCTCTTCACCGCGCTGCAATCCATCGACCTCGGCGTCGCCTGCGATCCCATCAACGCCTACAACGATCATTGCACGATGAACAAGACCCTCGAATACATGGCCTTCGGAAAACCCCAGGTCATGTTCGACGTCCGCGAAGGCCGCTTCTCCGCCGGAGACGCCGCCCGGTACGTGCCCGAGACATCCGCCACACTGCTCGGTGATGCCATCCTCGAACTCCTCGACGACCCCGCCGCTCGCGAACAAATGGGCCGGATCGGCCGCGCCCGCATCCACGCCGAATTGGGCTGGGATCGTTCCGTCGCCCAACTTCTCCACGCCTACGAGGTCGCCCTCGAATCATGAGCCCGCTCTCGGCCGCGCCCTCGATGTCCGATCCTGCCGGCGCCACGCCGTCGAGGCCCGCGGATCCGAAGGTCACCCGGTTCTTCGAACACCTGTCCGCCGAACGTGGCGTGTCGCCTTACACGCTCCGCAACTACACCCAGGCCCTCACGGAGTTCATCGCCTGGTACGGCACCCAGCACCCGGAGACGCTGCCGGATTGGGCCCGGCTTCCGCGCGAGGAATTCCGCTTCTACCTTCGACACCTCGGCCGGCAGGGCCTCAGCCCCGCCGCCATCCGCCTCCGCTTCTCCGCACTGCGCACGTTCTACCGCCATCTCCTCCGGCACGGACACGTCACCGCAACCCCCATCAAGGATCTTGCTCTCCCGAAACTTCCCAGACGCCTTGTCCGCTTCCTTACGGTGGAACAAATGCAGGCCCTCCTCGCCTCCCCGTCCCGGGAGAATCACCCCTCCGAATCTCGCAAGCCCGGCCGCCCCGTCGACTCCAGCGTTCCGGCCCGCGACACCGCCATTCTGGAAATCCTTTACTCGTGCGGCCTCCGCGTCGCCGAACTCTGCGGCCTCCGCGTCCGGGACGTCGACCCCCGCGAAGGAGTCGTCCGCGTCTTTGGCAAGGGTCGGAAGGAACGTCTGGTTCCCATCGGCTCGCACGCCCTCCGGGCGATGGAATCCTACTGGCCCTCCCTCGAACGTCGTCCCTCACCCGAGGAACCCGTGTTTTGGCGCGCCCGCAACGACCCCCGATCCCTCTGCCCCCGCACCTTCCAGCACCGACTCAAGGCACATCTGCTCGCCGCGGGACTCGATCCCAAGATCACGCCTCACAAGCTTCGACACAGCTTCGCCACCCACCTGCTCGACGCCGGCGCCGACCTTCGCAGTGTCCAGGAAATGCTCGGACACGCCCAACTCGCCACGACGCAGGTCTACACCCACGTCTCCACCGACCGCCTCCGCCGCGCCTACAACGACGCCCACCCACGCGCGCACGCGCCCGAATGAGTGGAGTGTCCTGAGTGGTTCCCCTCAAAGCCGCAAGAAGATCTGTCGGCGGTAGAGGAAACGGCAGAACAGGAAGCAAAGGAGGAGGCCCACGAGTGCCAGAACCACCGATCCAAAGTGCGGCATCACCGTCGCGTCCAGCCATGTCGCGATCGGTCCACCTACGAATCGTGCCGACAGCGCGTCAAAATCCACAACGTTGCTGACGAGGTAGATCGTCAGCGCGTTCGTGCCCATCCACACGAAGGGCATCGCCCAGCCCCGGAACCGGCGGACATCGATCACGTAGTAGAACAACGACAGCAACAACGCGCTCCACCCACCAGCCACCAGGACGAACGAGGAAGTCCAAAGCTTTTTCACCACTGGAAACTGCAGACCCCAAAGGTACCCGAGAACCAGGGACACCACCCCCGCTCCCGCCAGTAATGCGGCCTTCCGTTCCCCAGTCCGTATTGGGTCCTGCACGAGCAAACCCGCGAACACCCCCAGCAGGCACGAGGCAAACGCGGGCAACGTGCTGAAAAGCCCCTCGGGATCGTGCGTGATGTTCCACTTCCTCAAGGGAAGGAATTCACGGTCGATCCAGTTGGTGAGATTCCTGCCTTCCGCAAAATCCCCTGAGCCAAACCCAGGCACCGGAATGAAGGTCATCGCTGACCAATATCCGACCAGTAACCCTGCCGTCACCCACGCCATCTGCCGTGGCTTCAAATACACGAAGCAAAGCGCCGCGAACCCGTAGCAAAGGGCCAATCGTTGCAGCACTCCCACCAACCGAATCATCTCCACCCCCTTCGAGACTCCGCCGTAATAAATCAATCCCAGCACGTAGAGGAGCAGAGTCCGCGTCAGAATCCGCCGCACCGCGACCTCGCGACCCTCCCGCTTCACCATCTTTCCAACTGAAAACGTGATCGCCACCCCGATCATGAAGACGAACAACGGAAAAATCAGGTCGTAGAATCGGAATCCCTCCCACGGCACGTGATCCAGTTGCGTCGACAGCGCCTTCACGACCGGTCCCGCATCCAATTCCGCCAGCGCGTGACCCAGGGCGTCCGCCCCTACAATCCACATCATGTCGAAGCCGCGAAGCGCATCCAGGGACATTAAACGCTCCGCCGCGGTCACCGCATGCCGATCGCTCGCCGTCGCAGTGGAACCTTCCATGGGCCGTGACGCTACGGACCCGTCGCCCCCAACTCCAGGCATACGAGTCGCCGCGTGTCCCGGGCGAAAAAACGCCCTCCCGCCAATGCCGGATACGCCCGCACTCCGGTCCCGAGAATCTGCGCCCGCGCCGCGACCTTGAATCCGTCAGGCGCCGCCGGAGCCGCCAGCAACTCCCCTCGCTCGCTCAACACCAACAAGTCGTCGCCCGCCCGGATCACGGATCCCGATCCCAGAGGGTCCGCCGTCCATCGAACCCGGCCCGTCGCCAATTCCACGCAGCGCAGAGCCGCCCCGGTCTCCTGGCGCCCATGGAATCCGTAAACGAACCCCTCCCGATGCACGACCGATGCATAGTGACTCGAAAGACTGTCGTCGCCCGACCAGATCTTCTTCACCCCACTCCCCGTCCACTCCAGCAGGACCGCCCCCACCCCATAACTCGACGTCAGGAATATCCGGTTTCCTATGACGAGCGGCGTCGCCGCATTGACTGAAGATCCCTGACGGGAACGCCACGGAAACTCCGCCTCCACCCGCCCCGTCCCCACATTCGCGATCACCAATCCTTCCCGCGTGAAAAACACCCCGCGCGCGTCGTCCACCGTGGCGGCAGGCGTCCCGCCCGGCGAACTCGCGTCCCGTGGTTCGTTGCCCCGATCCGCGGTTTGCGAACCATTTTGGCTCCGCAAAAGGACCGGTGCCGCATATCCGGCTTCGTGGCCCGTGGCCTTCCACAGCACCTTTCCGGTCGAGGCATCCAGTGCGACCACCCCTGCCCCCTCCCGCCCGCCCACGTTCAACAGCACCCGCCCGCCCGCCACGAGCGGGGAGCAGGCAAATCCGAAGAACCCCTTGTCCGCACCGAACTCCTTCGCCAAACCCACCCCCCAAACCGCCTTGCCACTGGCCAGGTCCCAGCATGAAAGAGTTCCCTCCGCACCCAATGTGTACACTCGCCCCCCCGACACGGTCGGGGTCGCCCTTGGGCCGTCATCGAATCCAAAATCATCCCGGTACGTCGCCGGCCTCGCCTGACGCCAGACCGGTTCCCCGCCCCGCACCGCATCCAGGCACTCCACAATGTCCTCATCGCCCCTTCGCTGATGCAGAATCAGGCGACCGCCCGCAACCACCGGACCCGCAAATCCGCTTCCGACCGCGCGTGACCACATCACCCGCGGCCCGTCCGCAGGCCACGCGGTCGACACCTTTTCCGTTGTGCTCCCGCTCCGGTCGGGCCCCAGCCACTGCGGCCAATCCCCACCGTCTGCTTCATGAGCGAAGGCGAACCCAAAGGCGCAGGCCGCCCCCCACACGAATGTCCACCGCTTCAGATGCTTCATCCTTCGTCGTCAATTCATCATGTGATCGTGCTGAAACGATCGTCCAATTGCCGAAGTCTCCGGACCAGTTCACGCGCGAGATTCTTCAACATCCGTGCGAAGTCCGCCGGCTGCTGTTCGGCCAGGGCGTCAAAGGCGACATAGGGAAGCATCACGATCTTCGTGTCCGTCACGGCCTGAACACTGGCGCAACGCCCTTCGCGATCGAGGATTCCCATTTCGCCAAAGAACCCGCCCTCCGCCATCCGGGCCAGTTCCCGCTCCTTCCCGCGTCCCTCCATATAGATGCGCACAGACCCGCTCAAGACAAAGAAAACGTCCTTCCCGGGCTCGCCTTCCCGCAAGACGAGGTGGCCCGTGGCAATTTGGGTTTCCCTCGCATGCTTCTCCAGGAACTGGACCGACGACGCACTCAGACCCGAAAGAAATGGCAAACCGCTCAAGCTACCTCTCATGCACGGAGTCAACCCTCCTTCTGATTCTAAGACAACAACTGCCGCCTTTTTGCTGGGCTTGCTTCGGGGCCGGGAGTATCAGATCTCTCAAGCCTCGGTTATCACCCGTTTACCCGTTTATGGACTTCACCTTCGAATGCCCCCACTGCAAACAGGAATTGGAAGTGGACATCTCGGCGTCGGGAACGGCGGTGGAATGCCCGGCGTGCAACCGCAAGATCTCCGTGCCCGTTCCCGACGTCTCCCAGCTTCACATTGCCCCCCACGGCGCACCGGGAGGGCCCGGCGATCCCAACCGCGAGGAAAAGCACTTCACCGTGCCCCTTCACGAAGGCCCGACCGAAGCCCTCATCAAGAAGGCCATCCCGACCCTCGAACTCGCCGCCACGGAACCGGACAAAAAGATCCGCCTGAAGGTCTTCCGCCGCGTCGACACCATGACCGTCGGCAAAGACCATTTCGATGAGGTCGTTTCGGAGTTCCTCCAAAAAGTCGGTCAGGAGTACATCGTCAGCATCACCCCCATCAATTACACCTACAAGGACCTCGCCACGGAGCATTACGTCACCGACTACGGTGTCATGGTTGTTTTCCGCGGCTGACTTTCACACCCGGTCAGGCGTCGCCCCGCAGGATCTCCAGCGGCGGATGGGTCGTCACTCCACGACCCGCCACCCAACCCGTCAGCATCGTCGTTCCCGTCACCAGGACCACGGCCCAGCCCACAGGTCCCAGCGGTGGCGAAAACGGCACGTCGAAGACAAACCAGGCCAGGGCCGCTGATCCGACCAAAGCCAGGCCCACGCCCGTCAGTGCCGCCAGAAGCC
>JBBQIU010000248.1:0-5485 GCA_038325245.1 Verrucomicrobiota bacterium | reverse complement strand
CCCTGCAGCCTCCTGACATCTGGCAACGGTCGGGTCGTTATGAGACGGCACGCGACGTCCTCTACAAGGCCAGGGACCGGTCGAACAAGGAGTGGGTCCTCAGCCCCACGGCGGAAGAGGTGATCACCATCCTGGCCGCATCCGAGATCAACTCCTACCGCCAGTTGCCCCTCAACTTCTACCAGATCAGCGTGAAATTCCGGGACGAAATCCGCCCCCGATTCGGCCTGATGCGGGCAAAGGAGTTCATCATGAAGGACGCGTATTCGTTCGATGCGAGCGACGAGGCGGCCATGGCGAGCTACCGGAAGATGTACGACGCCTACTCCCGCATCTTCGCCCGGTGCGGACTTCAAGCCTTCCCCGTGGAAGCGGATACCGGTGTGATCGGCGGAAGTCATTCCCACGAATTCATGGTCCCGGCCGAGACGGGTGAGAACGAGGTGGTCTATTGCGAGTCGGGGGGGTACGCCGCCAACATTGAGAAGGCAACCAGCCGCGGCCCGATTGTGGCGACGCCTGCCATCTCAACCGGGGAAGTTCCGGAAAAATTCGCGACGCCGGGTGCGGTGACGATCGAGGCCTTGTCCCAGCCCCCATACGGGGTGGCCGCCGCGGCGCAGATCAAGAGCTTGATCTTCCTCGCCGATGGCAAGCCCGTGATCGTTTTGATCCGGGGCGACGACCAGGTCAACGAGGCGAAGCTGGGCGGAACCCTGGCGTCCACGGCGTTCCGCGCCGCCACGCACGACGAGATCGTCGAGGCGATGGGGGCGAAGCCCGGGAGTCTCGGAGCGGTGACGGCAACGCGAAGAAACGCGGGCATTCGGGTGTTCGCGGACGAACAGATTCGTTCCGCGCGCGGCATGACGACGGGGGCGAATGAGGACGGGTTCCATCTGCGACACGTGGATGTCGAACGGGATATCCGGGTGGATATCTGGGCCGATCTGAGGACGGTGCGGGCGGACGAGCTGGCGGTCGATACGGGATTGCCCCTGAAGATCCGTCGTGCGATCGAGGTGGGGCACGTGTTCAAGCTGGGGACGAAGTACAGCGAGAAGCTGGACTCGACCTTTCTGGACGTGGGAGGGCAGCGGCATCCGACGGTGATGGGCTGCTACGGGATTGGGATCACGCGGACGCTTCAGGCGGTCATCGAGCAGAGCCACGACAAGGACGGCATCGTCTGGCCGATGAGTGTCGCGCCCTACCAGGTCCTGCTGACGCCGCTTGGAGGCAGCGGAAGTCCAACGATGCAGTTGGCGGAGCAACTCTATGAGGAGTTGACGGCGGCTGGCGTCGAGGTGCTCCTCGATGACCGGGACGAGCGGCCTGGGTTCAAGTTCAAGGATGCCGATCTGATCGGAATTCCGCTTCGGATCAGCATCGGCGAAAAGTCCCTGGCCAGGGGCGAGGTCGAACTGAAGCCGCGCGGGGGCGCCGTGCAGGGGGTGAAGAAGGAGGAGGCGGTGGCGAGGGTGACGGCGCACGTCCGCGAGGCGCTGGGACACTGCGTCTGATTGGATGGCCCCTGGATGGCCCCTGGATGGCCCGGCGTGTGCGTTGTAAAGGACGTGTGCATCTGAGGGAATACCTGCTAGAAGCCGGCATGATTTCCCGGCGGACACATCGTACAGGATTCACGTTGATCGAACTGCTCGTGGTGATTGCGATCATTGCGATCCTGGCTTCCATGTTGCTTCCGGCCTTGGCGAAGGCGAAGGAGCAGGGGCGTCGCGCGAAATGCATCAACAATCTGAGGCAGATAGGGATTGGGATGACCATTTACGCGCAGGACAACGAGGACGTGATCCTGAAGGCCCGGTTCGACGGAGGCAATTGGGTGCAGATCTCGATCAACGAGCCTGAAGCGCATTCGGCGCGGCAACTCGGGCTGCCCGTCGATACCAACCAGAGCGTGGCAAAGATGTGGACGTGCCCCAACCGACCGACCTTTCCGACCTACGAACCGGAGTACCGGCAGTTCAACATCGGGTTCCAGTATTACGGAGGGATCGATCGGTGGAGCAACCCGGGTGGAACGTTCGTGTCGAAGAGCCCGGTCAAGACCGCGACGGCGGGTCCGGGGTGGGTGCTGGCGGCGGATGCGGTGATGAAAGTGGACGGGAGGTGGGGCGGGGGGCGGGACACCGCGTTCAAGAACATGCCGCCCCACAAGGACAACACCGGACTGCCGAAGGGAGGCAACCACTTGACGATCGACGGAGCGGTCCGGTGGGTGCCGATCCAGAAGCACCTTTTCCTCCACAGTTGGAATACGTCCGGCAGCCGGGATTCGTATTTCTTTCAGGAAGACATTGGTGAAGAGGTGGAGAAACAACTCGCCCGGCTCAAGGTCCGGTTTTGACCGGAGGATCCCGTTCTCTTTTCGGGCGGGATGCGGCGAGTCGGCTACGCCCGCGCCTTCGTCACCGGGTTAGCGGTTCCTTCCCGGCCTCGCCGGGAGCGTCCCCGGCCGAGCCGCGCTCAGCGGCGTCGCTGCAGGCGCCGGCGATCCGTTCGAGCACCGCGAGGAACTGATCGTTTTCGGCCGGATCGAGCGGGGCGAGGACCTCGTCCTGGAGTCGCAGCGCGATGGATCGTGCCAAGCGAAATTTTTTCCTCCCCGGTGGAGCCAGCCGCAGCCGTCGGGCCCGGCGGTCGTCGGGGTCGGTTTGACGATGGATGAGCCCGGCCCTCTCCATACGTTCGACGAGGGAGGCGACGGTATTGGGGTCCGAGGTCATCTTGGAGGCGAGACCAGACTGGGTGACGCCGCGGGGGCCTGCCTCGGAGAGATTGCGGAGGACCGTGTACTGGTCCGGGGTGAGATCGAGGTGGACGATGCGTCGGCGGAACGCCTGGTTGAGGCTGTACCACGCGCGGCGCAGGAGGGTTGGGAGGCGCCGGATGGTGGGGTCATCGGTGCGCTCCGTGGGAGGCGGGGGAATGAAGTCGTCGGGGGGCATGCGCTGCGGGAGGGAGATAGTACGTGTAGGTATAATTCATTTGCAAACCAACGGTACCGTTCTAAGAGTCTGAGGCAGTCGCGAGTGTTCCAAACCCCTTCGGACAAAATGACACCTCATGAAATGGGAGTACGGCGCCTGAGCCGGTTGGGAGTGGTGGCCGCGCTCGCGCTGGCCGCGTTTGAGTCCTGGGCGGCGCCGGTGACGGGCTGGCTGGCATGGCGGGGCCCGGAACAATCGGGCGTTTCCCGGGAAACAGGCCTTCCGGAGAAAATCGGTTCCGCGGCGGAGGCGCTATGGACGGCGGATTGGGGGGGGCAATCAACCCCGGTGATCGCCAACGGTCGGCTGTACGTGGGTGGTTTCAAGGACGACGGGCCGGACCTGCAGGAGGGCGTGGCGTGTTTTGATGCCGAGACCGGCAAGTTGCAGTGGAAGCGCACCTTCAATGACTTCCTCAGCGACACGATCTATGGGCGGTACTCGACGGCGTCGCCGGCGATCGATCCCGAGACGGGCAACGTCTACATGCAGGGCACGCAAGGGATCCTGGCCGCGTTCACGGCGGACGGGAAGGATCTGTGGAGCCATTCGCTGATGGAGAAGCTGGGTCGCTTGACCTTCCCCAATAGTCGGACGGGGTCGCCATTGATTGACCGCGATGTCGTGATCACACGGGGGATCACCGGAAACTGGGGAGCGCAGGGGGCTGTGGCGGACCGCTTTTACGCGTTCGACAAGGTGACGGGCGAACTGGTTTGGGCATCGAGTCCCAGCGGGCGACCGATGGATAACTCGTTTTCCCACCCCTACCTGACGTGGCTCAAGGGGAAGAGGGTCCTGATCGCTGCGAGCGGGGACGGTTCCGTCGTTTGCGTGAATGCGCGGACGGGTGAGCCGATCTGGCGTGTGCCGCTGGCCAAGGCCGGCATCAATGCGACCGCCCTGGTGCACAACAACGACAAGGTGATCGCCATTTACGGGACGCCGTACGAACCCGGCCAGCTGGTGGCCTTTCGAATTCCCGACGTCGAACCCGCCACCGGCCAGGCCGGCCCGGTCGTGGTGGAACGTCCGGCGGTGGAGATTTGGAGCAATTCCGACATATCGACCTCCACAAGTTCACCGATCCTGGTCGGGGACCGCATTTACGTCACGAAAGAGAAGGGGGAACTCGTTTCCGTGGACGTGAATACCGGGACGGTCCACTGGGTTTATAAACTGGGTATTGAGCAAAGGAACGCCTGCCCGCTCTTTGCGGACGGCAGAATTTACGCACCCATTCTGGATAACCCGGGAGGCAAGGGCGCCGGCGATTCAGCCGTGGCTGGGAGCAAGGGTGGATTCTACATTTTGAAGGATGCAGGGTCGGCGGCCGAATTGCTTTCACACATCGAATTGGAGGGGAAATGTCTTGCCGCTCCGTCGGCTTACAACGGCAAGGTCTACATCCAAACCGCCAACAAGCTCTACGCCTTTGGCAAGGCCGGGAACAACCCCGGGCTACCCAAGGTCACCTCCGAGGCTGCCTGGCCAACGCCCGGTCCGGCGAAGCAGTTGCAGATCATCCCCTACGAGGTGTTGATGCACCCGGGTGAATCGGCGACGTTCCGCGTTCGGAAGCTCGATGCGAACGGGCTGTTTGTGGAGGACGTGAAGGATGTTTCGAAGCTTCGCTGGGATTCCTATATCCCACTGACGGCATTGGTTCGGGCGACGATGGCAGGGAAATTCAATCCCCAGGGCGCGTTGGTGGTCCCGAACGATGCGAAGATTTCGGCTGGCGCCTTCGAGGCCCAATTGGAGGGCCTAAAAGGGTACATTCGCGGACGTGTGTTGCCCCGCCTGCCCATCCGGGAGGATTTCGAATCCTATGAGCTGAGCAACACGACCACGAATACTGCCGAGCCGCCGACAAAGTTCAGTTATCCGCCGCTGCCGTGGATTGGAGCGCGATTCCGGTTTGAGGTGCGGGATCTCGAGGGCACGAAAGTCCTGACCAAAACGATCGACAACAAGCTGTTTCAGCGGGGCACGTCCTTCTTCGGGGACCAGGAGATGAGCGGATACACGGTTCAGGCGGATGTCCGAAGCGAGGGGGCGCGCAGGAAGATGTCGGAAGTCGGCGTCGTGAATCAGCGGTATATTGTCGTGCTGAAGGGCAATGCGCAGGAGTTGGAGGTGAATTCCAACCAGGAACGTTTGAAGGTCGCCGTGCCGTTCCGATGGCAGCCCAACGCCTGGTATACGCTGAAATCAAGGGTCGATCTCCAGAAGGATGGTTCCGGGGTGATTCGAGCGAAGGCTTGGAAAAAAGGGGAACCCGAGCCCGCGGCATGGACGATTGAGGTGCCTCACAAGACCGTTCATCGTGAAGGCTCTCCGGGCCTCTTTGCCTTCAGTCCGCAGGAAATGCGTGTGTTCATCGACAATGTCACTGTGACTCCCAACTGAACCCCCGCCGAATCCCGAATTCTCCCGTGCCAATACGTTCATCAGCCATGAAGAAGATT
>JBBQIU010000247.1:0-5489 GCA_038325245.1 Verrucomicrobiota bacterium | reverse complement strand
GGGCAGGTCCACATGGATGACGTGTCGCTCGTGGCCGGAACCGTGCCGCGGCTGGGGACCGAGTTGATCGCGAACGGCGGCTTCGAAGGGCCGCTCGCTCCCGCGTGGTTGGGCGGGTCGGCGTCGGCGTCGGTCATCGATCCCGTGGTGCAGCGTTCGGGACGGTCCAGCCTGCGATTGGTGGTGCCCGAGGGGAGTTCCTCGGCGGACGCAGCCCTGCGCCAGACGCTCGCGGCGCCGGTGGTGTCGGGGCAGCTTTACACGCTGAGTTTCTGGTACCTCGCCCATCCCGAAGGCGCGGACCTGAGCGTGCGGATGGAAGGGGGCGGACTGTTTGGAATGGTCGACGCACGCGAGCTGCCGGTGGCGTCCGCAACACCGGGCGCCACGAGTTCGATGGCGAGGTTGTTGTCGCCGTTCCCTGACCTCTGGATCAACGAGGTGCAGGCGCGGGGCGTCGGCGGCGTCGGCGCAGGTTGGGTGGAACTGTACAATGGAGGCCCGTCGACGGTCAGCCTGGCCGGATGGTTCCTTTCGCCGGACCCCTCGGCGCCCGGCCTTTCGCCGTTCCCTGCGGGCATGTCGATCGGGGCGGGTGAGTTCCTGGTGATCTGGGCCGACGGCCAATCCGGGATGGCGGCGGATGGCTGGCATGCCGGATTCACACTGCCGGCGTCGCGGGGTTCCGTGGTGTTGTCTCGCACGGCGGGCGGTGTCGCGTCGGTGGTCGACCCCCTCCATTACGACACGTTATCGGACGGGCGTTCGATCGGCTCCCACCCTGACGGGGCCTGGTCGGAGCGGTTCGTCTTTGAAGTGCCGACGCCGGGAGGGCCGAACGACCGGTTCAGCCTGCCCGTCCGCGTGGTGATCAACGAGTGGATGTCCCGCAACAACACGACGATCGCGGACCCCGCGGATGGCGATTTTGACGACTGGTTTGAACTCTACAATGCAGGCGATGAGGCGGTCGACCTGAGCGGGTACTCACTCACCGATGACGTCGGGAATCCGCGTCGCAGTGTCATTCCCGCCGGGTTCGTGCTGGCACCGCGGAGCGTGATGCTGGTTTGGGCCGATGGGGAACCCCAGCAGAACGGACCGGGCCGGGAGTTGCATGCCGACTTCGCCCTGAGTGCCGATGGCGAGACGATCGCTCTGTATTCCCCTGGCGGGACGCTGGTCGACCTCGTGAATTTCGGCCCGCTGGGGCGTGACGAGAGTCACGGGTTGCTTCCGGACGGGGCCGTCGGATCGGTCGTGCGTCTTGCGGTGCCGTCGCCGAGGGAACGGAACGCCACCGCGCCGGTGGACGAAGTCCGACTGACGGGTCTGGATGTGGGCGTGGGTGGAACCACGCTGACCTGGGCTTCTGTCGCGGGACAGACCTACGAAGTGGAGTCCGTTGAAAACCTCGGCGGAGTCTGGATTCGACTCGGCGAGTCGATGGTCGCGACGGGTTCCTCGACGCAATTCATCGATGGCACGGGCGGCGGCACGACGAGGTTCTACCGCGTGGTTCGGCGGGCCCCGTAGGAACGGGCGCGTATGGGGTCATTACCCCATTTCGTCGAATCCCCGGCCACCCTACAGTCAGCACATGTCAACGGAAACGATTCTCATCGTCCTCGTGGTGGTCCTCCTGCTCGGCGGCGGCGGATTCTTTTTCTCCAGGCGTCGGTAGGGGCCATGAGGGGGACCCGGGCGGGTCCCTTAAATGGTCGGCAATTGCCACGGATCACGGCGCGGGCGGTCCCGCAGCGCCGTGGCCGCGGCGTCGCCGACGAAGTCCTCCTTCACCGGATCCCATCGGAGTTTGCGGCCGAGCCGGATGGCGAGGTTTGCCAGGTGGCATACCGATGACACCCGGTGGCCGATGTCGACGGGAAAGTACGGTTCCTGCCGCGTGCGGACGCACTTGAGGAAGTCGTCGTGTTCGCCGGCGGGATTGGTATAGAGGTGAAGTTCGCCGGGCTCGATCCTCGATTCGAGGATGGTTTTCGAACTGGCCTCGACGGGGCCGCGCCAGCCGGTGTTCCCGATCCAGCCCTCGGTTCCGATGAAGCGGATACTGGGATTGCCCGGCTTGCAGGTCATCAAGACGCCGTTGGCGTAACGGAAGGTGACGTCGTACTCCTTCACGGTGTTGTAGAGGCCGCCTTCCCAGTGGGTGCCGGTGCCTTCAATCTCCACGGGGCCGCTGCGCTCCGTGTCATTGGCCCACTGTGCGGTGTCGAAGAGGTGCGTCCCCCAGTCGCAGATGATTCCGCCCGAATAATCCCAGATCCACCGGAAGTTGAAGTGCACGCGGTCCTTGGTATAGGGCGCGAACGGCGCCGGCCCGAGCCACGTCTCCCAGTCGAGGCCCGGCGGCACGGGCTGGGGAGTGGGATCGCCGGGGCCATTCGGTTGCCGGGGCAGGACGACCTCGATCCGTTGGAGCTTTCCAATCCGGCCGTTCCGGACCAACTCGGCCATCCGATGATACTCTGGGATGGCGCGGTCCTCGGTGCTGGTTTGAAAGACCCGCCGGGTTTTGCGGACAGCCTCCACGAGGACCTTTCCCTCGTGGAGGGTGAGCGTGGGCTTTTCGCACTGCACGTCCTTGCCCGCTTGGAGGGCCATCAGGCTGATGAGCGTGTGCCAGTGGTCCGGCGTGGAGATCATCACCACGTCGATGTCCCGGCGGGCGAGCACCTCGCGGAAATCCTTCGTGGAAAGGCAGTCCTCATTGCCGTGATGCTCGTCGACGGTCTGCTTGGCGCGGAAAAGGCGGCGGTCGTCGACGTCGCACACCGCGAGGATTTGGACGGCCTTCTGACGGCGGTAGTGCAGAAGGTTCCAGTTCACGCCGTGCTCGCCCGTTCCGATGAAGCCGACGGTGATGCGCTCGCTGGGCGCCACATGGCCGTCGGCGCCGCGTGCGGAGGATGGTATGAGTGTGGGCACGCCCACGCCCACGGCCGCGCCGCCGGCCAGGGCCACGCGTCTGAGGAAGGCGCGGCGGGATTGAGAGGCAGAGGAGGCCTCGCGGACGGAACGGTGGGGTGTGCGAGAAGGGGAAGGCGGCATGGGGCTCATGACTCAGGTCGGGGTGGCGGGAACATTTCGTCCCTAAGGAGGCGGATGTGCAATGCGAGATCGCGAGATCGGACAGAACCTTCAGCTGGGGGAGGTGGGAGAAAAAGGCGGTTGCCTAGTAGAATCTTGACTTCCCGCATCAAGTCGCGTTCCTCTTTGACGTCTCCCCTCCGATGACTTACCCCGCCAGCGGGCCGGCGTGTCGGCATTCGCAGACGAGAATTGGGAACGGTCCGGGGGTGGGGCGCCAAACCTCATCACTAACCCATCCATGAGATTCATCCTGCCTCATTCACTGGCCGTGCAGGCCTGCATTCTCGGTCTGGGAGCCTTGATCGTCCAGGCGGCTCCTTCCCCCACACCTCAAGGGCTGATCTCGGCGAAGGCGTTCCTTGGCATCACCGGCACAGCTGTCGCCAATCTCACGGGCCACACGAACTTCCCGGCGCGTCCGGACGTCGTGATGTACCCGGCCTACTTCGAATGGAACGTAACGGGCGACATCACGACAGCGCCTGGAAACTGGTCTGACAACTATGGCGGCCAGATCGTCGGGTATTTCTATCCGCCATCGACGGGCACGTATGTCTTCTACCTGGCGGCGGACGACAATGCGGTGCTTTACCTGAGCACGGACGCGATGGCGGCGAACAAAAAGCTCATCGCCCAGGAAACGGCGTGGAGCAACGCGCGGCAGTATCTCGAAAGCGGCGGGAACAGCGTGCTGGCTTCCAAGGATTCCTCCCAGTTTGCGACCTCGGCGTGGCCGACCAAGGACCCCGACACGGGGGGCGGCATCATCACGCTCCAGGCGAATCAGCCGTACTACATTGAGGCGTTGTTTAAGGAGGGAGGTGGCGGGGATTTTCTGTCTGTGGCCGTGCAGGATTCGGGAGGCGCCATCGATCCGACCCTGCCGATTCCCGGTGAGCACCTCTCGTCGGACCGCGCCAATGGGCCGTTGACCCTTACGGAGCAGCCTCAGAATGCGTCCGACGACGAGCGCGGCGTCGCGACCTTCCGGGTGACAGCCGACGGGACGCCGCCGCACACGTTCCAGTGGCGGAGGAACGGCGTGGACATCCCGGACGCGACGGACGCGCGGTACGTCGTTGCCGATGTGACGATCGCGGACCATGGCGCCTCGTTCACGGTCGTGGTGACCGGGCCGCAGGGCACGGTCACGAGTTCGGCTGCGGTGCTTTCTGTCGTACCGGACACGGTTCTTCCGACCCTGGTGAGCGCCAAGGGACGGGCCTCCCTGACCGAGGTTGTGCTGGTCTTCTCGGAGGCGCTCGAACCGGCGTCGGCCGTCGCCACCGCGAACTACCAGGTCTCCAGCGCCGGAGGCAGTTTAGCCGTGACCGCAGCGAATGTGTCCCCGGACGGCACAGCGGTGACGCTGACGACGGCGAGCCAGACCCTTGGAACGAAGTACGCCGTCACGGTCAGCAACGTGCGGGACACCGCAGTGACGCCAAACGCGATTAGCCCCGGAAGTCGGGCCGTGTTCTTCCCGATGGGCCAACTCGTCGAGAGCGCCAACGGGTTCATCGTGGTCGAGGCCGAGAATTTCGACCGGAACCTGGACAATCTTTGGATGCTCGACACCACCCGCGGAACGCCGTCCGGCGGGGCGTCCGTGGTGAATCCGAACGGCGCGGGCGGAAGCGAAGGCGCGACCAAGCTCGAGTACGACGTCGAGTTCAAGCAGGCCGCCACCTATGTCGTCTGGATCCGGGCCAGCGGGGACAACGGCAACGACGATTCCGTCTGGTTCCACTTCAACGGCGAACGGCCCGCCGAACGTGTGGATGGGAACCAGGCGAGCATGACAGGCTTCCAACCCCAGGCGGATTTCGTCTGGCGCAGCGATTCCCAGGCCGGCCCGGATCCGTTCACCGTCGATGTGCCGTCGGCGGGGATTCACAGCATTGCGCTCGCGCGCCGGGAGGATGGATCGTTTATCGACAAGATTCTGCTCACGACCGACACGGCTTTCACACCCACCGGCCTCGGGCCGCCGGAGACGCGTGAAGGCGTTCCCGCCGCGCCCACTGTTGCCCTCACGGCGCCCACGGCCGGTCAGAAGTTCGCCCCCGGAATCCCGATCGTCCTTACCGCGAACGCCGCCGGGGACAAGGGCCTTGAGATCGTCCGCGTCGCCTTCACTGCCAACGGCAACCTGCTGGGTGAGGCGACCGCGGCTCCGTTCAGTTTCACGTGGAGCAATCCGACGGACGGCATCTATTCCATTCGCGCCACCGCCACGGACGAGATCGGCGGCGCGAGCACGTCGGACTCCGCGGTGATTGAAATCGGAACGCCGCCGCCGCAGGTCCTCCTGGTGGTTGGCACGGACAGCGACCCGGTCCTGAACGCGTCGGATGCGGGGAACAAGGCGCGTC
>JBBQIU010000246.1:0-5512 GCA_038325245.1 Verrucomicrobiota bacterium | reverse complement strand
GAATTGGGCGCGGGTCCAGAGGGCGTCGTCGAATTCGGCCTTCTGCCAGCCTTCGACGCGGTTGGTGGCGGCTTTCCAGGACGCGTCACTGCCGAAGTCCCAGAGCGGGCCGGTGTTCGGCGTTGTCTGCGCCACGGGACCGGTGCTCGACGGGGGCGGGGCTTGGGCGCGAAGACGGGCGTAGAAAAGCACACCGGCGGGGTTGGGGCCGTCGCCGCCGTTGGTGGCTTCGAGGGCGAAGACGTTGGTGCCCGCCTGAAGGAGGGAGGTCAGGTCGATGATGCTGGTTTCGTTCCAGGGGATGTCATTCTGTTTCCGGGCCGACTTTCCATTCACCCAGAGGCGATGGGCGTTGTCGGCATGGACGAAGGCGATGGCCTGTGCGGGGACCTGTGGGAGGGTGAGTGTCTTGCGGAGGTAGACCGTCTGAGGCGGGACGGCTTCGGCGGCGTGGGGATTGGACCAGATCCAGCCGGCCGTGGCGGGCAGGTCAGCGGGAGTTCCCTTCTCAAAAAGCAGACTGTCGAGGCCGCCCTCGGGTTTGTCGTGCCAGACGCCGGTGAGCTGGGCGAGGGCGTCGCGGAATTGTTCGGCGGAGAGACGCCGCACGGCGGGGCCGCGGAAGACGAGATCTGCGGAGGGATTTTCGGGGATATCAACGGCCGGGAGTTGATAGGCGCGGGAAGTCAGGATGATCCCCATCGTGCGCTTGAGGTCGTACCGGTGGGCGACAAGGTCCTCGGCGAGCCAGTCGAGCAGGTCCGGATCCCACGCGGGATTCTGCATGACGTCGACGGGTTCGACGAGGCCGCGCCCGAGAAAGCGTGCCCAGAGGCGATTCACGAAGGTGCGGGAAAGGCGGCCGTTCCTGGGGTCGGTGACGAGTTCGGAGAGTTGTGCGATGCGTTCGGCTTTCGGAGCCTTGGCATCGATGGAACCGAGTTCCGGGAAGAGGAAATGGACGGGGGAGAGCTTGCCGAGGGGCTTGTCGCACTGGACGAGTTCCAGCGGTTGGTCGGCGTAGATGGCGGCCATGCCGTAGGCGTCCGTGAGTTGCCAATCGTCGATGAAGCTGTCGTGGCAGGAGGCGCACTTGAGATTCACGCCTAGAAACACCTGAGAAATGTTTTGGGCGGCCTGCATTTGGGGCGTTTGGGAGGCATTCACCTCACCGCGCCAGACGATCCCTTTGGTGAAGCCCTTGGCAGGTCCGTCGCCCGGATTGACCAATTCGCGGACGAACTGGTCATACGGCTTGTTGTCACGAAGGGCGGTATAGAGCCACTGGGTGATCTGCTCGCGGCCGCCATCGATGTAGCCGGTGCCGCGATAGTCGTTTCGGAGGAGGTCGTTCCAGAAGGTGAGGGTGTGCTGGGCGTAACGGGCGTTGTCGGCAAGGAGGGTCTGGACGAGTCGGGAGCGACGATCGGTTTGCGAATCGTCGAGGAACGACTGGAGTTCCGCGGGTGTGGGCAGGAGCCCGACGATGTCGAGGTAAGCCCTGCGGGCAAAGGTGCGATCGTCGACGGGAGCTGGGGGTGTGATCTGGTGCCGCTGGAAGTAGGCGGCCAGAAGGCGATCGACGGGATGGGTGAGGTCGCCGGAGGAGGGGGGGAGTTCGGGCTGACGCGGGTTGAGATGCCGATGCGGTTCACGGGCGAACGAGATTGCGGGGTCCCATTTTAAACCCTGGTCAACCCACGCGCGGAAGAGCGCGACCTGTTCGGGGGTAAGTCGGGTGCCCTTGTCGGGCATGATGAACTCCGGGTCGAGGCCAGAGACGAGATGGATAAGATAACTGTCGCGGCTATTGCCGGGGAGGACGGCGGGGCCGGAATCCGCGGGCCGGAGGAAGGCATCGCGGGTGTCGATTCGGAAGCCGCCCTTGTCCTTGCCCCGGCCGTGGCACTTGGCGCAACTGGCGTCGAGGATCGGCTTGATCTCGCGCGCGAAGTCCACGGTATGAGTGGCGGGAGGGGGGAGTTGGGAGAGCTTTTCCGGCGGCAGCTTGGCAAAGGAAGACTGGGGAAGCGCGGTGGCGCCGAGGGTTAGAACCAACGCGAGAATTCGCACGGCGGGCATGGGCGGAGTTTATCCTCCAATCGAGGCGGCGCTGCCAAGCAAATCACGGGGGGGGAGAATCGTGCTCCGCGCGTGGCGTTCTCAGCCGGAAGAAAAAAGCCAGGCCACCGCTGAGAGGTGGACCAGGCTCGAAAGGGAGCTTTCTGTTACGGATCAACGGGTCGGGCGGCGGCGCATCGCCCCAGCCACGAGGGCGACAACGCCCACGGCTCCAATCCAAGTGCTGGTCTCGGGAATCACGGGCGCCCTTCGCTCGAGAATGGCGCGAAGGGGGGTGCTATCGTTTTGGAACGAGGTGTTTCCCTGAGCCGCGTTGACGTAGTCGGCGCCGCTTTCCCAGTCGTTCCATCCACCGGGACCGCCCCAGTTGAAGTGCAGCCATTCCTCCTCGGTGGCGTCGTTCGGTTCGCCTCCGTTCCAATTGGCATAGGACCAGGGGTCTCCATTGGACCAAACCCAGGTGCCTTCGCTGGCCTCGTCCGTTCCCCCGGTCCACAAGAGTTCCCCGGCGAAAGTCGTGCCGAGCCAGGTGTTTTCGGCCGCGTCATTGATCGCGACGAGGTTGGCGCTGACCGTTCCGGCGTAGGCAAGTGCATCGTGCCAAGTATACGCCACATCAGTGACGGCGTACTCCTTGGAGCCTAACGAGTCATCGTAGGCGATCCAAGTCAGCGCCTGGGTGGACATGGAGGACGCGGCTGCTGCGATGGCCAGAAGAAATTTGCGGTTCATGGAGGGTACCCTATGGGCGGAGGTCGATTTCTGGTGTCGGAGTTGTACGACTTTGCTAATGGGACCTATTAATCGAATGCTTAGAGCTCCTGTCAATAGGATACTTCCATTGGAAAAATGACTTAGGATCGCTCGTTTAGGACGCGGGGATGGGGGCTTGAGATTCGCCGCTGCCGTCCTCCGACCGTGAGTCAAACCGCCCGGAAGTCCCTCGGGACCCTATTGCTCGGCACTTGGGAAGGAATCGTCGGCGTCGACGCTGCCCAGTTCAGTGACCCGTGCCCGTTTGAGATCGCGACACGCTTCAATCGCGCGTCGCAGCGCATCGCGGAGGGTGGGGTCGGCCGGGACTGCACGGAGGATGAGGGACGGTGACGACGCGTCGCTGGTGGTCAGGGTGAGATCGCCCTTGTCGAATAGTCGGAGGAGGAAAGGTTGGACGAAGGAGGAATCCCGGACGCGGTACAACTCAAGTTCGTCGGTGCGCTTGTTGAAGATCCCCTTGGTGATTTGGATTCGTTCGGAAGTGACGGAGATATGTTCATTCCGCAGTTCGATCCACCGCCAGAGGGCCCAGGGAATGGGGATGACGAGCAGGCAGCTCAGATTGAGCCAGAAATTGACGGCATGGGAGGGATGGCCGGTCCAGAGGATCGTCTCTTCGGAGGAGTTCATGAATGCGGTGGAGTCAGGGAGAGTTGTCTACTGCAGCTTAAATTTGTCGCACTGCCGGAGGAAGCGGATGGGATTCCGGTAGACAACCGCGTCGATGGCGTCGGCGGTCCAGGCGCGTTTGCGCATTTCCAGGGCGGTATGAGGGACGGCGAGGGGGACACTCTCGCCCCAGTCGCACGCGGAATTCATCCAGAGGCGTTCGGAGCCGTACATATCGAGGATGTCGACGGCCCGGGCGGGGGAGCATTTGCTGACGGGGTAGAGGGTCATGCCGGCCCAATGGCCGCGGTCGAGGACCTGGCGGACGGTATGTTCCTCGACATGATCGATGATGACGCGTTCCGGCCGGATGCGGGAGTCGGCCTTGAGGGCGTCGAGGATGAGGCGGGTTCCCTTGAGTTTGTCCTCGAGGTGGGGGGTATGGACGAGGACGAGTTGGTTGTGGCGGGCCGCGAGATCGATGTGGCGTTCGAGCACCTGGAGTTCGTTGCGCGAGTTCTTATTGAGGCCGATCTCGCCGATGCCGAGGACGTTGGGGCGGTCGAGGAAGCCGGGGATGATGCCGATGACTTCCTCGGCGAGTTGGATATCTTCGGATTCCTTGGGGTTGATGCAGAGCCAGCAATAGTGGGGGAGCCCGAACCGGGCGGCGCGACGCGGCTCGTGCTCGGTCAATTGGCAGAAGTAGTCGTAAAAGCCCTGCGCGGAGCTGCGGTCAAAGCCGGCCCAGAATGCGGGTTCGCAAATGGCGGCACAGCCTGCGGTGGCCATGCTGACGTAGTCGTCGGTGACCCGACTGACCATGTGGGCGTGGGGTTCGAGGTAACGCATGGGTACGGCGGGGAGGAGCGTTGTTTTGGGAGACGGCGCGAAGGTATAATGCCGGACGGGGTTGCTCAAGCGCAACGGGGCGGGGGGAATCTCGCGGATGGAGAGGGTCGCGAGACGGGACGTCGTGGTTCAGGCGGGAGGCGGTTGGGGTCGCGGGTTGGCGGAGTTCTCGAGGGCGTCGAGCCGGCTTTCGAGATGGTCGACGAGGCGAGTCAAGTCCGGCAGGCGATGGATGGCGATGTATTGGCGTTTGGCCTGCTTTTCCTGGATGGCGGGTGAGCTGAGCCATTTTTCGCCATCCGGGATGGAATGCATGACACCGGATTGAGCGCCGACCGAGACACGGGAGCCGATCTTGAGGTGGCCAGCGATACCGACCTGACCGGCGAGGGTGACGTAATTGCCGAGTCGGGTGCTGCCGGCGATGCCGACCTGGGAGACGATGAGACAGTGTTCGCCGGTGACGACGTTGTGGGCGATTTGGACGAGGTTATCGATCTTGGTTCCCTTGCCGATGACGGTGGCGCCGAGGGCGCCGCGGTCGATTGAGGTATTGGCGCCGATCTCGACATCGTCGTGGATGATAACGGTGCCGACCTGGGGGACCTTGAGATGCACACCGCGGTCGAGGACGTACCCGTAGCCGTCGGAGCCAATGACCGAGCAGGCGTGAATGCGGACGCGGTTGCCGATTTGGGAGCGTGCGTAGACGACGGAGTTGGGGAAGAGGACGGTATCTTCGCCGAGGGTGCAGTCCGCGGCGATGTGGTTGCCTCCGAGTAGGGATGCGCGGGGGCCGATGCGGGTTCGTTCGCCGATGACGCAGTGGGGTCCGATGTGGGCGGTGGGGTCGACGAAGGCGGAGGGAGCGATGACGGAGGTGGGGTGGATTCCGGAGGTTGGGCGGGTTTCTGGGAAGAAGATGGGGAGGACCCTGGCGAAGGCGACGCGGGGTTGAGCGACGCGTATGATGGTTTTTTGGGCGGCGGGGAGGTCGGGGCCGATGAGGATGGCGGCGGCGGCGCTGTTTTCGGCGGCGGCGAGGTAGGCTTCGTTTTCGGCGAAGGTGAGGTCGCCTGTGCGTGCGGTGTGGGCGGGGGCGAAGCCAACGAGTTCGAGATTGGAATCGCCTTCAACCCTGCCGCCGAGGATTTCGGCGATCTGGGAGGTGGTCATGGGGGTGGGGGGTGGC
>JBBQIU010000245.1:0-5522 GCA_038325245.1 Verrucomicrobiota bacterium | reverse complement strand
TGCGGGGCGTCGTCGGCGGGCCAGTCGAGTTCGGCGGACGTGCCGTCGGCGGTAAGCGTGGCGGCGCCGAGTGTCCAAGCCGGCTGGCTCAAGTCCTGTTTGGCGCGCAGCCGATAGCGCGCGCCCGGTTGCGCGACGAAGCGCACTTTCAGTTGGCCGTCCGCGCGACGTTCCACAGTCACGATGTCCGGGGCCGCTAGGGAAGGCAGTGGGTTCGAATGGCCGGGCGTGGGCGCGTCGAAGAAGACGAAGTCCGTTCCCAAGGAGCCGTCGGTCTGCCGGCCCTGGCTGCGGTCTGCGGTCTGCGGACCGAAGATCACGTGGTCCATCTTCGTGCCGTCGGGCCGATACAGAACGATCTCCTCTCCATCGCCGGAGAGGCGGAAGTTCACGTGCAGATCCGGGCGGTCCGCCTGGTTCTGGCCCGACTCCTCGTCGGCCCATACGAGCAGGAGGCCGCCGGGCGGCACACGGTAGCCCGCGGAAATGCGGAACTTCGTGGGATTGCCGCTCGTGTCGGTTAGGAACCAGCCTGTCAGGTCCACCGCCGTCGATCCGGGGTTGTAGAGTTCGAACCAGTCGTCGGCGTCCTGATCCGCCGGGTCACGCACCCGGCCCCCGTTCAGGGCCATCCACTCGTTGATCCACACCATCTCCGGTACCGCGGCCGAATCGTTGGAAATTCCGGGCGTCGGGCGCGGCAGCACGGCGTCCGCGTGAACCCAGGCCTCGGGGAAGTGCCCGAAGCTCCTGTCAGCGGGAACATCGACGTAACGGAGGTAATCGACCGAAAGGTACCCGCCGGCCTGGGCGCGGTTCAGGATCAGGACGCCATTGCGGGGGGAGGGCCGGATGGAGGCGTGGGGGGCGGTGGGCGTGCCCTCGGCGGTTTCGCCGTCGAGCCAGACGATCAGGAAACCGCTCGCGGGCACGCTGCTGCCCGCCGGAAATGCCCACTTGCCGGGTGCCGACGGGTCATCGGTAAGGAAGTAACCGTCGAGCAGGGCGGGGGTGACGCTGGAGTTGTGAAGTTCCAGCCAGGGCTCCGCACGGCCGGAGACGTCGCGCAGGCCGTCCGCGTTCTCGGGTTGCACCTCGTTCATCCACACGAGTGGGATGGCGGCGAGGGGCTCGGCGACGGAGTTGGGTCTTCCGGGCGTGGCGGCGGGTCCGGCGCCGGTGCGGGGGCGCAGGTCGGCGGTGAAGCGAGGGCCACCCTCGAGGCCGATGACAAGGCCCTGGGCCTGCACGGCCTGGTAGCGGCCGGAAAGTTGGTAGGTGGCGCCGATGACAACGTCGAGCCCTGGCTGGATCACGGCATTGGTCGGCGCGCCGTTTCCCCCGACGGTCGCGACCACACGGAGAGCGAAATCGGGCAGGGCGTCACGCAGCGGGTCGGAGACGTCCTCGCGGATGGAGCCCTGGTGCGCACCCAGGCTCAGCCAATCCGTTCCGAGGTCCGATTGGAATCCGCCGTTGCGCAGCAGATTTACGTCAGTGCCTTCGCGCGTAAGCCTGAGGTCGTCCACGAGCAATGTGCCCGGCGGGAGCTGTCGCGTGAGGACAAATGGAGAGGTTCCGCCTTCGAACGAGAACGTTCCGGTGGCCCGCCGTCCGGAGGCATCGATCCGCCCGGTGAAGCGGCCATCGATCTCTGCCCAGGTGAACCGGATGGCACCATCGGCCCCGGCGCTGACCTCGAGCAGATCGGAGCCGAGCTGGTCTGGGTCGGGAACGCTGGTGTCAGGGAAGAATTGACCCCTGAGCGTGTCTTCGGTGTTCCGGGCGAATTCCACGGCAATATCGAAGCCGAAGTTGGCGAGGTTGCCGTTCCACCGGCCGGCGAGATCGGTGGGCGTGAGGGATGGAGGAAAAGAGGAGACATACAGAAGCAGGTTTGTCCCGCCGGCGGGACCCGAGACCGAAAATTCCTTCCACGGGCTGGCGTTGGTGGGCGGAGAGTATGAAGCCCAGGCGCCGACCCGGTCGTCCTCGCCGCGGGAGGCGTCGCGGAGTTGGAGCGAGAGGCCGGGGTTGATGGGGGGCCAGGGTTCGTCCGGGCGATAGGTGACGGCGGTGAGGGTGACAGCCGGGTTGGTGCCGCGGGCGGGCCGGACCAGGCCGAGCGTCCCGCCGTGTGGATCGGGCGCCCATGACAGCAGGGCGGTGGGAAACTGGTTGCGGCCGAATTCCTCCTGATAGCCCGCGATCGACGTCCCAAGCGTGAGGAATTGTCCGGGCGCCAGGACCGTGTTGGAAGGAATGTCGTACTCTCCGTTGCCGACGAGTTGCAAGCCGGACAGGTCGATCGCCTGCGTGGTGGAGGGGTTGAGAAGTTCCACGAATGCGCCACCCTCGATTCGTGGGGAGGCATGGATCTCGTTGATGACGATGCGCTGAGATTCCGGGAGGGGGGGCTGGGTGAGGTTCGCGTTGAACATTCGCACGATGCCAATGCCGGTGCCTGCCGCGTCGACTGGCTGGATTGCGAACTGGGTGCGGCCGGCGACCAGGGGAATGGCGAGGAACCACTGGTTCGGGAGGATCCAAACGACCGGCATGATCTCCCCATTCACGCGCAGGCCGGTCATTTCGATCGGTCCCTGGCCTTGCAGGCTGAGCACGGGATCCGTGGTGGCGCCGCTCGCGAGTCCGGTCTCGTAGCTGAAAGGGCGGTCGACGTCGGCCAATTGAGCCAGGAGGCTGGTGCGCTGGTTGCGAACCCAGGTGCGGGCGGTGGCGGGGCTCGCGGAGCTCACGCCGTTTTCGATCAGGCCGAGTCGGACGGCCTCAGTCCGCGCCTCGAAGCGCTTGGACGACATCGGACCGTTCACGAGTTTTTTGACGGCCCGCCAGTAGGCGCGTTGAAACGCCGGGTACTGGTAGAGCGTGGCAACGGTGGGATCGATGGTCCAGAATGGCCCGTTGCCAGGGCCTTCGCCGCCGGCGCTCATGACGAAGTCGATGTCCCACATATAGAGGCGCCAGGGACCGCGCTCAGGCCGGTACGCGTACATGTTCTTGCCGCGGGAATAGCCAAAGCTGTCCCAATTGCCCACCGCATGTTCCAAGGCGAAAACGCCCGCCCACTCGTCAAAGTCCATCTCCCGTTCCAGGTCGCGTTGGTACTCGAGCAGTTGGGGCGGGGCCACGGCGGCGTCGACGAGCTCGAACAAGGCGGAGAAATCGTGAGCGGATTCCTGAACGCTCCGCGGACGGAAGCTCCAGCGGTAACGAGCCGTGTTTCGGGAGCCATCCGACCGCCGGAAGTCCATGAGGCGCGCGTCCTCGTTGAACTCGCGTTCGCCGGCGGAGGTGAACTCGAACCAGTCCTCGATCTTGAGCAGGCTGCCGTCGTCGTCCCCGGGCGACCAGTTGCGGAGGTACGCGTTCCCTGGCTGCTGCGTATCCTCGTAGATCGCGCCGCGCTTCGAACTGTTGACGTAGAGGTGAATGAACCGGCGGTGGAGGTACGGGAGCCCGATGTCCGCGGCGAACTCGTAAGCCCGTTGTTCCAGTTGACGGGTGTCGTCGCGGATGGGCCAGTCCATCACCAAGTCCTTTTCGCCGAGGAGGGGGTCGTCGTCCGGAAAATGCAGGACGTAACCGCAGAGCGTCGATCCGGCGGGGCCATTATATCCCGGGCTAACGAAGGGGCTGCCGCTGTACAGCGTGCCGAGCCCATATATGGCGCGGGTGCCGCCATACACGAACGTGCCGTCAAGGTCCCCATTGTGCAGTCTGGCGCGGCTGTTCCAGCGCGACTCCGTGGCGCGGGTGATCCAGATGCGGTAGGTGCCGAGGTTACCTGCGGGCTGAGGTTCACCCCAGCGCACGAGCGCCTCGCGTCCTGGCATGGTGCGCGGAACGCGAAACGCCGCGCCCTCCGGCCCGAGCGTCACGTGAAAGGCTGCCATTGTCCGCGCTGCGCCGCCCGGGAGCACGGCCGTGTACAGGCCGTCGCCCGCCACGCGGTCGCCGTCCACGCCGACGTCGTTCATGGAACGTGGTTCGGCGAACTCCGTGGCAGGATCGATCCGGTGGCGGAGTACGGGCAGGTCGTTGCCGGGATCGCCCGAGACGCGGACGGTGACGCGCACCGGCTGGCCTTCCGCCGGGAGGACGGGGAAATGGGTCAGGTCCGAGAGGGCCGGCCGGGGCGAAGGGAGGGAACGGGAATTGGCGCGCGCGGGGGTGCCGAGGTCCTCGGGCACCGGGAGGCGGATGGGCAGTTCCAGGAAATTGCCTTTTACCCGGAGGAGCAGGTCGCGCGTGCCGGCGAGCCATCGGGCGCGGAGGCGCAACGTGGTGTTGGTGCCGTTTCGGAGGCCAGTGCGCAGCGCGGTGCGCGCGGAATTGATTCCGTTGTCGCCCCGGCCCGCGGCCCGGAGATGCAACGCCTGCGCTGAGCCGCCGAAGCCTTCATTGGTTGAGAGCCCGGAGGTTTCATGGGTGCCGCCGAGCGTCCAGCCGACCAGCCCGACTTCGAAGGACGGGTTGTTGAGAAGGTTGGTGCTGCCCTCCACGAAGACCTCGACGTAATCCACGAGCGTCTCGCCGGAGCCCAGGAGGAGGACGCGGACATCGTTGATGCCTCCCGTGCCGCCTTCCAGAACGCCCGTGATCTCATGAGTCTGCCACGCGGCGCGCTCCGACTCGTCGCTGGCCGCCCAGCTCGAGCCCAGTTCGGGATCCAAGTCCGGATTCAGCAGTTCCAAGCTGCTGCCGCCGCCGTCGGCCAGGGACGGCCATTCGCCGCCGGTGCGGTAGGTGAAGCCGAATTCCGCAGCCCCGGTTTCGTCCCGCAACGTCAACCGATCGCCTTGGGCTGCCAGGCGGCCGTCGAATTCGCCGAGGATGGACCCGGCCGAGAGGCCGGGGTAGGTGAGGCGCAGGCGGGCCGAATTGCGCGCCACCACGACGCGTTCACCGGGGGCAAGGCTCCGGCCGGCAGGGAAGTCGAAGTTGACACCGTCTGTCAGCCGCCATCCCGTCAAAAGGATCGGGTCCAAGCCCGGGTTGCAGATCTCCAGGAACTGGTCGTCATCCCGGCCGGTGATCGGCTTGTACATGGCTTCGCTGATCACGAGGCGCGGACGTCGGGCGTGGGCGTTCGGCCCGCCGGGCGTGGGCGCAAGTAATCGGCGCAACTCCGGGCGGTCCAGGCGTCGCCGGCCCATCGGCTCGACGGGGTCGATGGCTCCGAGGGATACGGCGTCCAAGACCCGTCCTCCGGATGTGTCCCGGAGAAAGAGGTAGACCGGCACCACCTGAAGTCTCGCGGGGATTTCCACCGTGATCCGTTCCCCCGGAGCAAGCGATCGGTCAGGCAGCGGGATCCCCGCGAAACTGGAATCGCCGGAGGACGCTACGATCACTCCGGCCAGCGGCGCCGGATCGACGCCCGAATTGAAGACTTCGACGAACGGTGGTACGGCCCCGTCCCGCCGTCCGAACACCTCGGTGATGCGCAACGCGGCGCGGGGGTCGGGGTCGATCGGATCCGCTCGGCCGGGCGATCC
>JBBQIU010000244.1:0-5522 GCA_038325245.1 Verrucomicrobiota bacterium | reverse complement strand
GCAATCTCGAAGGACAGTCCACCGAGGACGCGAAACGGAATTGCATCGAGGCCTTGGAGGAGTGTGCCGAGGCCGCGGGACGCGCAGGGGTTTTCCTGGGGATTGAGAATCATGGGGGCGTCGTCGCGGAGGCCGATGCGCTACTGGATATCGTGCGGGCCGTGCGTTCGCCTTGGGTGGGGATCAATCTGGACAGCGGGAATTTTCATTCGGCGGACCCTTATGGGGATTTGCGGAAGTGCCTGCCCCACGCGGTCAATGTCCAGATCAAGGTGGAGATGCGTCCGCGTAACGGGAAGGCGGGGCCGACGGACTTTGTGCGCGTGGCCGGGATGTTGAACGACTCGGGGTATCAGGGTTGGGTCGCGCTCGAATACGAGGCGGCCGAGGATCCTTACGTGGCGGTGCCTCGATATCTTGGGGAACTGGGTTCGTTGATGCGCGACCGGGGTTGAAAGGGGGCGGCGGCCAGCGGCGATCATGTTGATATCCCCGGCGTTGATTCTGGCCTGCATTGGCGGGTATTTCGCGTTCCTCCTTGGGATCGCCTGGTACACGGGGAGGAATGCGGGGAATGCGGCCTACTTCCTCGGGAATCGTGCGTCGCCGTGGTACGTGGTTGCGTTCGGGCTGATCGGGGATTCGCTCTCCGGCGTGACCTTCATCTCGGTTCCGGGCCGGGTTCGGGACGTGGAGTTCTCGTACCTCCAGTTAGTGCTGGGGTATGTGGCGGGATACGTGGTAATCGCCCACGTCCTGTTGCCGGTTTACTACCGGATGGGGCTGACATCGATCTACACCTACCTTGAGCGACGCCTTGGGCTGGAGGCGCAGAAGACGGGATCGGCGTTCTTCCTGGTTTCGCGGTTGTTGGGGGCGGCCGCCCGGTTGTATCTGGCGGCGGGTATTGCGCAGCGGTTTGTCTTTGATGCCTGGGGGGTGCCCTTCTGGGTGAGCGTCACGATGATCATCGGACTGATCCTGGTCTACACGTACCGCGGCGGCATCAAGACGCTGGTTTGGACGGATACCTTCCAGTCGACCTTCCTTCTGTTGGGCTTGGTGCTTTCGATGGTGGCCATTGCGCGGGAATTGGACCTGGGTCCGTTGGAATGGATCACGACGGTACGAGAAAGCGCCTACAGCCGGGTGTTTGTCTGGGAGTGGGCGCCGGCTAACAATTTCTGGAAGGAGTTCGTCGGGGGGGCCTTCATCGCCATCTGCATGACCGGGCTGGATCAGAACATGATGCAGAAGAATTTGAGCTGCCGATCCCTGAAGGACGCTCAACGCAACATTCATTGGTTCTCGATGATCGTGGTGGTCGTGAATCTCCTGTTCCTTGCCCTGGGGGCGTTGCTCTACCATTTTGCGGCCGCGCGGGGCATCGCTGTCCCGGAGCGGAGCGATCTGCTGTTTCCGACTCTGGCGCTTCAAAACCTTGGGGCCTTCGCCGCCATCGTTTTCCTTCTGGGTCTCACGGCGGCGACGTTCTCGAGCGCCGACTCGGTCCTGACGACCCTCACAACATCCTTCTGCATCGACATCCTTGGGATGGAGCGGCGGACGGACATGTCCGAGTCAAGCCGAACGCGGCTGCGGCATGTTTTTCACCTCGTGTTCGCGATCCTGCTGCTGGCGGCGATTCTGATTTTCGAAGCCAGGGCCAACAGCGCGGTGATTGCACTCGTTCTGAAGATCGCGACGTACACCTACGGACCGCTTCTGGGTCTTTTTGCTTTCGGCATACTGACGCGGCGTTCGGTGCGTGGGGCCTGGGTGCCGGTTGTGGCACTGATGGCTCCGGCGCTTTGCGCCGTTCTGGAGACAAAGGCCCCCCTTTGGTTCGGAGGGTATCGGGTGGGCAACGAATTGCTGTTGATCAACGGACTGCTGACGTTCCTCGGGTTGTGCCTTGTGCCAGGGGCGGTATCACGCGAGGAGGGACCGGCTAGTCATCGTGCTCGGGTTTGATCTGGGACTGGTATTGCCTCGAGAGAACACGGGAGCCGACGAGAGCGCCGAGAAGCAGGGCGATCGGTGGAACGACGAGGAGGACCAGAATTCGGAACTCCTCTCCCTCCGGCATCGGAAACCGGATTCGACCTGTCAAAAACTGGGGCACGACGGCGAGGGCAGAACCCAGGATGGACCACAGCCACTGGCGTTCCGTGGCGAGGACGCCGAGGAGGAGACCGATGATGCCGTAGGCGCAGCCGAGTGCCGCGCCGGTGCTGGCAGGTTCGAGGCGTGCGGTCGCGACCAACTCGACGATGACCGCTCCGGTGGCGAGCATGAGGAGGATGCCGATGAAGCGTGACATGCGGTATTAACGGCTGCGTTGGGGCGCGACGGGCGCGACGGGCGTTGGAGCGACGGGCGCGGCTGGGCTGTCTCCTTCGCGGATACACCAGAGGGCCGCGTGGGTGCGGAGGAAGAGCTCGCCATCGACGATGACAGGCGAGGCGTTGCCCGTTTCGCCGATCGAATTAACGGCGAGTTGGTTGAATCGCGTGGAGGCGGCAAGGATGACGGTGTCGCCTCCCTGATTGTGTATATAAAGGCGGTCCCCAACGAGCACGGGCGACGACCAGATCGCGCTGTTGGCTCCCGAACCCGACTGCCGCTCGGCCCAGACGAGGTCGCCGGTCTCGAGGTCGACGCATTCGAGGATGCCATTGGCCTGACCACCGTAGAGGTGACCCTCCAGGATGACGCCGGTACCGACTCGCCTCCGGGGTGGAAATTCACGCCAGAGTCGGTGGGTTTCCGTGACGTCGCCGGTACCGCCCAGCTTGACGGCGATCTCGGCGCCGCGGAGATCGCCCGAGATGGTCGCGATATTGCCGTCGGAAATGGGGGATGACTTGGCCTGAAGGCCAAGCCCGGTCGCGCGCCAGATTTCCCTGCCGGTCGTCGGATCGAGGCCGGCGAAGTAATCGCGAAGCGCGACGAGCAGTTGGGGTTGTCCCCCGATGTGGGTGAGGAACGGCGTGCTCCAGGTGCCGTAGGTGTCGTCGCTGCCGGGGGTTGGACCGGAGATGCGCCAGAGTTCCTTTCCGGTCCGCTTATCCAGGGCGACGACGAACTCGCTGGCTCCGGGACCGAAGTTGAGGAAGACGCGGTCTCCGTGGAGCACGGGCGATGATCCATAGCCGAACTGGTGCCTGTGGGGACCCAGGTCGGTGAGCCAGAGTTTCTTCCCTGTGAAGTCGTAAGCGACGACGCCGACGCTCCCGAACCATGCGATGATCCGCTCCCCGTCTGTGACGGGGGAAGCGGAGCAGAACGGGTTGCTGGCCTGGGTCTTTTCCCCGATGGGGCTTGCTTCGGCGGCGCGCCATCGGGGGCGGCCGTTGCGACGGTCGAGAGCGATGAGGCAGCGTTGGTTCTGGATGTTCTGGGTGAGGAAGACGGTGTTTTCCCAAACGATCGGGGTGGAGTTTCCAGGTTCTGGCAGCCGGGAGATCCAGCGAACATTCTGGGTTCGACTCCACTGCATGGGCCCGTTCGTGTCCTGGCTGATGCCGTTGGAGTCCGGCCCGCGCCAACTGGGCCAGTTACCCGCCTTGGCGTTGGAGGCGATGCAGGCCAGGAAAAAGACAGACCAGAATATGCCGGGGGGACAACGCATCGATCGGTGACTGCTGTGGGAAGGTGCGGCAGGAAGGGGGGCGCGGCGAACACTATTTCACGAGCCGCAGGAGATCTGCCACGATTCCGGGCATGCGGTCGCGAATCCGACGTCGGTGTGCACTGACCATTGCAGGATCGGACAGTGGGGGAGGGGCCGGTATTCAGGCGGACCTCAAGACGTTCGCAGCGCTGGGCGTTCATGGAACGAGTGTCGTGACGTGCCTCACGGCGCAGAATCCGACCGGTGTTCTGGGCGTGCAGGCGACCCGCCCCGAGATCGTTCGGCTTCAACTTCGTGCGGTGTTCGAGGGGTTCGAACCGGGAGCGGTTAAGACGGGCATGTTGTACTCGTCGGGGATTATCGAGGAGGTGGTGGGGTGGTGGAATGAGAAGAATCGACCGCCCCTGATCGTGGATCCGGTCATGGTTGCGACGAGCGGGGCCCGACTTCTGAAACCAGGGGCGATCGCTGCGCTTCAGCAACAGCTCCTTCCGCTGGCGATCCTGGCAACGCCGAACCTTGATGAGACGAGGCTCCTGACTGATGTGGAAGTTCGGGAACCGGAGGATTTGCGCCGGGCGGCGCGGGTTCTGCGGGACCGGTACGGTTGTGCGGCGCTCATCAAAGGGGGGCATCTGATGGGGCCGGAAGCGATGGACCTGTATTGGGATGGAAGGGAGGAGTTGCTGCTGACCGCCGAGCGGGTGACCGGGGTGTCCAGTCACGGGACCGGGTGCACGTATTCGGCTGCAATCGCAGGCTACATGGCATTGGGCTGTTCTCTTCCCCATGCGGTCCGCATGGGGAAGGAGTACATCACCCGGGCGATCGGGCACGCCGTGCGGGTGGGACGACACGCAGTCCTTGAGCACCATTGGAATGGCGCATGATGATAATTAACACGCCTCATCGAACGGTGGTCGGCAGGGACGGAACCTGCCTCAATCCAAGGCCATCGCCCCGCTTGACAGCCTTGGGGGCGCTTACATAGTGCTTTCCCGTGACGCCTGAGCCAGAGGGCAGGTGCGTAACGGACCTTCATCCGAAAGCAAAGAACCCATTATGCGAATTCATAGCAAGGCGCTAGCGCTGCTGGCAGCGCTGAGCACGGCGCTCCTGATCACCGGCTGCTGCTCCACGACCACCGCCAAATCCACAACCCGATCAAGCTACGGTTCAGGGTCGTCGACCAAGGCCGTCACACCGGCCATGGCGACGCCCCGCGTTGCTGAGACGCGTGCCCCGGCGCCGGCCGTGCGCTCGTCTGGAGGCTATGGGCCTTCCCACACCACATTTGAAGAGGGCGGGCTGAAGAAAGTCCGCGGCTCGATGGCTTTCCCAACGGGCCTTCGGGAAAGCAGCGGCCTCCTGCTAGAGAAGGTCGTTCCCGCCGAGGTTATGGTGGGTAGGCCCTTTACGTACGAATACCGCGTCATCAACCTGACCGACTACCATCTGTCGCAGGTGGTCGTGACCGACAAGGTCACGGACAATTTCACCATCAGCGATTCGTCGCCGAGCGCCGAATCCGTTGCCGGTGGACTGGCGACATGGAAGATCGATGCTCTCGCACCCCGCGAGACCAAGACGATCACGGTGACCGGTTCGGCCTCGACGGAGGGCACTGTGACAACCTGCGGCTGGGCGACTTATCTGCCGATCCTTTGCGAGCCGATCAGGATTGTGAAACCGTCCATCGAGCTCGTGAAGACGATGCCGGCCGAGGTGACGCAGTGTGATCCGATCCCGGTGCGGCTCGTCGTCAAGAATTCGGGAACCAGCCCGCTGACGGCGGTCAAGGTTACCGATACGCTGCCATCCGGCCTGACCAGCGACGTCTCTACCACGTTTGACGTGGGAACGCTCGCTCCCGGAGAAAGCAAGG
>JBBQIU010000243.1:0-5537 GCA_038325245.1 Verrucomicrobiota bacterium | reverse complement strand
AACCCCCCATTGCGAAGTTCGTCAGAACCGGTCTGGTCATTCGCAGGGCCCCCCCCGATCTTGAGACAGGCTCTCAGGCTTTTCACCGCCGCCCAACTCGGGTAATTCCACGTGCGTGCAATTCCGTCTCGCTCTTGCCCTCGGGCTGTCCCTCGGCGCCGCACGACTTCCCGCGCGCGCCGAGGTCCCCCTCCCCCAGATCGAACGCCTCAAAACCAGCCCCGTCCTCCGCCATCTCCGGCCTAATCCCATCGCGATCCCGCCCCGGACCGATCCCGAAAGCACCGTCGCCTCCATGCACGTCCCGCCCGGCTTCCGTGCGGTGCTCGTGGCCGCCGAACCGGACGTTCGTCAACCTGTCGCCTTTGCCATCGACGAACGGGGACGCCTCTGGATCGCCGAGGCCCACAGTTACCCCAGCCGCCGACCCGCCGGTGAAGGCCTGGATCGCCTCGTCATTCTCACCGACACCGACGGGGACGGCTCATTCGAGTCCCGGAAGGTGTTCGCCGAAGGCCTTAACCTCATCAGCGGCTTCGAGGTCGGGCACGGCGGCGTCTGGGTCGGAGCCGCCCCCGAACTCCTCTTCCTCCCTGACCGCGACCACGATGACGTCCCGGATGGTCCCACGGAGGTTCTTCTCGACGGGTTCGGCTATCAGGACACTCACGAATGCCTCAACAGCTTCCTCTGGGGTCCCGATGGCTGGCTTTACGGCATCCAGGGGGTCTTCAACCTCGCCCATATCGGAAAACCCGGCGCCCCGGAGGATCAACGCCAGGAACTTCGCGCCGGCGTCTGGCGCTATCACCCGGTCCGCCACAAGTTCGAAGTCTTCGCCCACGGCGGAAGCAACCCCTGGGGTCTCGATTTCGACGCCCGCGGACAGCTCTTCATGACCCATTGCCGCAGCTACTGGGGACGCGGCGGCACCACCCACGTGATTCAGGGCGGCCAATTCTGGAACCAGGCCAACGCCAATTACGCCCCGTTCGTCATCCCCGATCCGCCCTCCGGTTTCCCGGGATTCAGGAATTACCTCCTCGCTTCCGCCCGTTATGACCACGGCGCGGGCGGCGCCGGCGCCCCCGGCACCGATGCCATCTACGGAGGTCACTCCCACGTCGGCACCATGATCTACCTCGGCGACAACTGGCCCGACGAGTTTCGCGGCCGCCTGTTCACCCACAATCTCCACGGCCACCAGATCAATCAGCAGGTCAACCGCCCCTGGGGCTCCGGCTTCGACACCGTGCATGCCGGACGCGACCTGTTCTTCTGCAGCGATCCCGCCTACGTCGCCCTCGACCTCCAATACGGCCCCGACGGCGCCGTGTATTTCATCGACTGGTACGACCAGGCGCATTGCCATAATCCCAACAACGAACGCTGGGACCGCAGTAATGGCCGCGTGTACCGCCTCCAGTGGGACGCCACCTACAAACCCGTCCCCGCCCGCCTCGACCGTCTCAGTCCCCCCGATCTCGTCGCCCTCATTGGCCACAAGAATGACTGGTTTCCCCGCACCGCCCAACGCCTGCTCCAGGAACGCGCCATCGCCGGCACCCTCCCGACCGAGATCATCCACCCTCTCAGCGAGATCTTCTCCTCCCACGTCGACCCCGCCATCCGCCTCCGCGCCCTCTGGACACTCCATGCCATCGGTCACTTCACTGAACAGGTCGCCGAACGTGCCCTGAAAGACCCCGACGAATACGTTCGCGGTTGGGGCATTCAACTCGCCGCCGATGACCTCATCGTCTCCGACCCGCAACTCGCCCTGTTCCTGACCATGGCCCAGGACGATCCTTCCCAGGTCGTCCGACGCCACCTCGCCTCCGCGATCCACCGCCTGCCCGATGGACCGGCCTGGGCCATCATCGAACGTCTGGCCATGCACGGCGAAGATCTCGAAGACCGCAACATCCCCGGCCTCCTGTGGCACGCCGCCGCGCCCCGGGTCGCCGGAAACCTGGACCGCGCGTTCGCGGTCGCCGAGACCACGCCCCTTCCACAACTCGCCGACTGGATCCACTGGTACATCGCCACTCTCGAAGGTTCCGCGCTCGACCGTGCCGTCGCCGCCCTGGCCCGAACCGAGCCCGCCGACCTCCACCGACGCCTCGCCGGCCTCTGGCTTGCGATGGAACCGCGCGCCAATGTCCCCATGCCTGCGGCCTGGAATGAGATCTCCCAAAGCCTCTACGAGTCCAAGCACGCCCCCATTCAACGTCTCGCCGAACGCCTCGCGGCCGCGTTTGGCGACGCCTCCCTCTTCCCGCGCCTCCGCGCCACGTTGGCCGATGCCACGGCCAACGCCGATGCCCGTCAGCACGCCTTCGCCGTGCTCAGCCGTGCCCAAGACCCGGAATCGCTTCCCGTCTTTTTCCAGTTACTGGATGAACCCTCCCTCCGTTCCCGCGCCATCGGTGTGCTCGCCCGCTTTGACAACCCCGAAGTACCCGGAGCGCTGATCGCGCGCTTCGGCGGTCTCCCCCAGGACCAGCGTGCCGCCGTTCTAAACACCCTCACCAGCCGCGCCACCTCCGCTCTCGCCCTCCTCCAGGCGGTCGCCGCCGGCCGGATCCAGCGCGATCAGGTCACCGCCTACCACGTCCGTCAGCTCGCCAATCTGAGGAACGCCGAAGTCGACCGCGTCGTCACCGATACCTGGGGGCGCATTCAGCAAACCCCCGCCGAAAAACAGGCCCTCATCGCCCAGCTCGAGAAGACCTTCGACGAAGCCCCCCTCTGGGCCTACGACGGCAATGCCGGACGGGAGCACTTCAAGAAACTCTGCGCCTCCTGCCATGTGCTCGGCCAGGACGGCGTCCGCGTCGGGCCGGAACTCAGCGGAGCGGGGAAGAACGGCATCCGATATTACCTGGAGAACATCCTAGATCCCAACGCCGTCATCGGCGCGGATTTTCAAGTCTCCACCCTCGAGTTGAAGTCCGGCGACATCGTCTCCGGACTGATCGTCAATGAAACCGCCAGCGCCCTCACCCTGCGCACGACAACCGAGGAGCGCATCATCGCCAAGGCGGACGTCATCGAGCGCAGCATGAGCCAGCTTTCCCTCATGCCCGAAGGACTCTTGGAAGGGATTCCGCCCCGCGAGCAGATCGAACTCTTGAAGTACGTCACGGAACACTGACCCGCCATGTCTATACGCCTTGCCAACGCCGGAGAGATCCAAGGAAACCCTCGTCCCAGAAACGCCCCCTTCGGCAGTTCAATGACCCTCCGCATTGCAGGAATTGGAGAAATCCTCTGGGACCTTCTTCCCGAAGGCCGCCAACTCGGCGGCGCCCCTGCCAATTTCGCCTCCCACGCCAGGGCTCTCGGAGCCGAAACCCTCGTGGTCACACGGGTCGGCCAGGACCCGTTGGGCGATGAAACCCTCGACCGCCTCGCCCGCGCCCAGATCGACCTCAGCCTCGTCCAAAGGGATCCCGTCGCTCCAACAGGCACCGCCGGTGTCGCTCTCGCGCCGGACGGGCAGCCCCGTTTCACGATCCACGAGGGCGTCGCCTGGGATCGCCTCGAAGTCACCCCCGCCGCCGTCGCCGCGCTCGACCACGTCCATGCTGTCTGTTTCGGCACCCTCGCCCAACGGACGCCCTCCGCCTGCCTGGCCATTCAGACCCTCGTCCGGGCCACCCCCGCAGACTGCCTCAGAGTCTTCGATCTCAACCTGCGCCAGCACTACCACTCCCCCCAAGTCATCGAGGAATCCCTTCAACTCGCCTCGGTGCTCAAACTCAATGACGCCGAACTCCCCACCTTGGCCCGCCAGTTCGGCTTGGCCGGCACGGTGAAAGAACTGCTTCAAGGCATCGTTCATCGCTTCGACCTCGATCTCGCCGCCCTTACCCTCGGCGCCCATGGCGCCCTCCTTGTCAGCCCGGAAGAGGTCTCGGAACATCCCGGACTCCCGGTCCAGGTCGTGGACACCGTCGGCGCCGGCGACGCCTTCACTGCAGCACTGACGATTGGATTCCTGGGCCGCTGGCCTCTCGAAAAAATCAATCGATTCGCCAACGAAATCGCCCGTCATGTGTGTGCCCACGCTGGCGCCACACCTCCCCTGCCCCCGGACCTGGCCAAACGCTTCCTCGCAACCCAGCCCTGAATCGGTCATCCCCAACGGCGGACACCGCCCGGCGCAAGGCCCGGACCGACGTCAGCCTCCATCCTTGCCGTCCCCGCCCCAATCGTACAATGCACCGCTCCCGAACTCCTTTTCTCCACATGAATCCATACCGCCTCCTTCTCGTCGCCTTCTCCGCCCTCGTCCTGGCCTCCGCCACGGCTCAACCCGCCACCCCTCCGTACTCCGAACCCTGGCGGCCCCAGTTCCACTTCACCCCCGAACGGAACTGGATGAACGACCCCAACGGCATGGTCTTCTTCGAGGGCGAATACCACCTCTTCTACCAATACAATCCCTTCGGCGACAAATGGGGACACATGAGCTGGGGTCACGCCGTCAGCCGTGACCTCGTGCGCTGGGAACACCTTCCGGTCGCCATCCCCGAAACCAACTCCGCCATGGCCTTCTCAGGAAGCGCCGTCGTCGACACCCACAATACCAGCGGCTTCGGCGACCCCGGCAAACCACCCCTCGTCGCCATCTACACCGCTCACCACACCGACCGGCCCCTCCAGAATCAGCACATCGCCTACAGCACCGACAAGGGCCGGACCTGGACCCGCCACGACGGAAATCCCGTCCTCGACATCGACGCCACCGACTTCCGCGATCCCAAGGTGTTCTGGCACGAGCCGTCCGGCCGCTGGATCATGGTCGTGGCCTGGCCTGTCGAACGAAAGGTGCGCTTCTACGCCTCCCCGAATCTGAAGGACTGGTCCCATTTGAGCGACTTCGGCCCAGCCGGCTCCACGACCGGCATCTGGGAATGCCCGGATCTCTTTACCCTTCCCGTCGAGGGAAGTCGCGACACCCGGTCCGCGTGGGTGCTCGTCGTCAATGTGGGCTCCGGAGCACCCGCCGGCGGTTCCGGCTGCCAGTACTTCGTCGGCAACTTCGACGGATCCCGGTTCACACTGGCCGCAGCACGCGATCGAAACCGACCCGAGCCCGCGCTTTGGGCTGACTTCGGTCGGGATTTCTACGCCGCCGTTTCGTGGTCGGACATTCCCCGAAAAGACGGCCGCCGACTCTGGATCGGCTGGATGAGCAATTGGGAATACGCCCAGGACGTCCCGACGGCCCCCTGGCGCAGCGCCATGACCGTCCCCCGTGAACTCCGTCTCCGAGACACCCCGGCCGGATTGCGCCTCGTCCAACAACCCGTCCGCGAACTCCACTCCCTGCGTGTCCCCGGCGAGTCACGCCGGCTCCGCCGCGCCTCCGTCACCGAGGCCAACCGATGGCTCGCCAATACCCGCTTCGCCGAAGGTCTCGCCGACCTGACCGTCGCCTTCCAACCCTTCCGAAGCCCGGGCCGCTATGGCCTCGAAATCCAGACGGCCCCCGACGAAGTCACCACCCTGCTCGCCGACCCGGATAC
>JBBQIU010000242.1:0-5540 GCA_038325245.1 Verrucomicrobiota bacterium | reverse complement strand
TCGCAAAGCAACCTCACTCCCTGACGGATCTGCGGAATCTGCTTCGTCGAGGACAGGAGGAAGGAGGCCAGGCACTCCCACGGCTCTTGTCGAAGCAGTCGCAGTCCGCGGCAACTCTCCACTGCCGCCGCCATGGGTTCGTCCGCCGGGAAAGACGCCAGAATCGGTGCTAGATCCTCTCGCGCACGAAGATAGTCCCCCAGCCATTTCCAATCGCCAGGGTCCGCCACCACCTCCGCCTCGATCTCCGACTCCCGCTGCCGTAACGCAACCCAACGACGTCCGATCACACCCTCCCAGTGCCCTCCGCGCTCCTGCCAACGGAATGCCTGGCCCGAGTCCAGCGTGGCGGCCAGGTCGTAGTCCTCCACCCGAAAAACGTTCCGATGCCGCGCCTGCCTCATCGCGTGACAGGATCTCCTGGGAGGGACGCCTTTCGGAAATCCCGCGGGTGCAGCAGAGACGGCACCCGTTCGACCCAACCCGGCCGCGCTCGCCCCACACCCCGGCGCCAAAGCCACTCACATCCCACCAGCACCAGCATCCCGAACCCGGCGCCTAGCGCGAATCCCGCCAGGACATCGCTCGGGTAATGCGCCCCATTGTAAACCCGCGACCAACCCACCCCCAGCGCAGCGACGACCACGACCATCCCCGCCTTCGGGTAAAACCAGCAGCAGATCGTCGCAATCAGCGCCATATTCATCGCATGCGCCGACGGCATGCTGCCCAACGGGTTCCCACGACCCACACGCAGAATGGCATCGTCCAGAACCGTGTATGGCCGCGGTCGCCCCACCCAATCCTTCAGTGGCTCGGCGAGGAATTCGTTCGCCAACGCCGCCCCGAGTCCAAGGACCAACACGAAAATCCATCCGCGCAAGCCCCCCTTAAATACCAATCCCAACGCGACCATCACCAAGACAGGGGCGAACAGGGGATTCCCGCTCAGAAACCGAGCCACCGGGTCCAGCCACGGCGGCGCCGCATCCCGGTTGATCCACCGGAATAACGCCTCATCCCATGCCCTCAAGCCGTCCATCCGCCCCAATCGTGCGGACCACCCCCCGTCCGGGCGAGGGGAATTCCGTGTCACCTGAACGGGACAGTCGTAACCACTTCGTAACCTCTGCCGGGACGCGAAAAGCTTATCCTCCCCAAGCCTCGCATGAAATCCCGACGGACCCTCCCCTTCCAACTGCGCCAACGCGAATCCGTCCAGGACGGCATCCTCCGTATCGCCAATGCGCTCCACGAACATTCCCAAACCCAGGCCAAAACCGTCCGCAGCACCGACGAGCTTTCCTCCATCGTCCACGAAACACGACTCTCGCTGAAACGCGCCCGCGCCCTGGTCCGCCTCCTTCGACCCACCCTCGGCACCCGCGTCGCCGACGCCCTCAACCGTCGCCTCCGCCTTGCCGCGCAACGCCTCGCCGGCGCCCGCGACGCCACCGTGGCACTGACAGTGCTGGATCAACTCCGTCGAAAACGTCCCGCCGCCGATTCCGAAGCCGTCGACCAGGTGCGCTCCCGCGCGGCTGCGTCCGCCGAGGCCCAGACACGCGACACCCCACCGATCGATCAGGGACTTGCCCGGGCACGCACCGCCCTGCGCTCTCTGGTCCTCGCCCTCGAAAAGACGCCGTGGAAGCGCCGCGGTTGGGCCGCCTTGGAAGCCGGTCTTGAGGCCGGCTATCGCCGCGCCCGAAAACGATTCCGTAAGGCGCGCCAAACCTCCGAAGACCCTGCCTTTCACGATTGGCGCACGGCCACGAAATCCCTCCTTTACCAACTGGCCTTTCTCCGTCCAATGGCCACCCGGCGCCTCGAACGTCTGATTCAAGACCTCGATGCCCTGCAAAAAATCCTCGGCGACGCCAATGACCTCGCCACCCTCGCCCAGAAGCTCGCCGGTAATCCCGACCTGTACGGCGACGAGCCCGCCGTCGAGCGGACGGGCACCCTGCTCAAGACCCGGCAGCAGCGGTTGCTGAAGTCCGCTGTGAAGCAGGGCCGCCAAGTCTACTCCGAACGGACGCCGCAGTTCATCAGCCGCGTCCGACGCGAATGGAGGGCCTGGCGGCGCGGCTGAGTTCGCTACGTCACGTCACACCCTCGCGACGCCGCAGAGTGATCGCGGACGTCCTCCTTCCGAGTTGCTGTGTCGTTTCCTAAGTCAATTTCCCTAGTCGCCAAAACGCCTGCAAAACCACGCATCGCCCTTCGTCTAGCGAGGAGGCCGCAGGCGGAAAGACACATTCTTATGGGTTACAGTGAATGCCGTTGACTCATGGGGCACATTTGGACTCTTCATCTCACTCGTCCACTCTCCCATGTCCGACCCAGCATTGCTCCATTCATCTCCGACATCCCGGAACCGGGAAGGAATTCGCCGATCCCTCGTTCGCGTTGCTGCCTTCCTGATTCTCGCCCTGACATTCCCGAAAGGCGCCTCCGCCGCCGCTCCATGGGGCACCCCCCTCATGCAACCCGGCATCGCCGCCGTCAGTTGCGCCGCGCCGATCTCCCTTCCCCTCAGCAATGCGTGGGTCTTCGGAGTCATGGATTTCCGGGTCCCGCCCCCATCCAATTATGGCCCGTTCGGAACCCTGGCGCCCCTTTGGAATCCCCCCGGGTACCATCACCCTTCCTGGACCGCCGAAACGATCGGCAATGTCTATGGCATCACCCTCGATGCCCTCGGTGACATGTATGTCGCCGCCCACGGTCTCTACAACAAACCCTACGGCTACCATCAGCGGTACGGAAACCTCGGGGGCGGTCCAACCAATCTCGCCGCCGCCGGCACAATCTATCGGATCGACCGGAACACAGGCACGCCCAGCGTCTTTGCCGTCCTGCCCCAGCAGGCCATGAATCTGGGCGGCAGCTTCCTTTCCGGCCCAGGCCTTGGCAACGTCTCCTACGACCGGCTCAATGATCAGTTCTTCGCCACAAACCTCGAGGACGGCAGGATCTACCGAATCAGCAACACGGGCTCGATCCTCCAGACCTTCGATCCGTTGGGCGCCGATTCCGCGGCCGTCGGCCTGCCGCCCAACGCCGAATTGATCTGGGGAATTGAAGCCAAGGGCGCCGCAGTCTACTACGCCGTCGCCAACGTCGGAAGCACCGCCCTCCCCGGCAAGATCCGCAGGGTCAATCTCGACGGAGCCGGCGCCATCGTCCCCTCCTCCGACGCCGAGATCTTCGTCGTCCCCGCGTCCACAGTCTGTTGCGGCGCGGTGTACGTCCCGGTCACCGACATCACCTTCTCCGCTGACGGGACGAGGATGGTCCTCGGCGAAAGGACGATGATCACGGCGACCGAGGCCTACAACCACGCGAGCCGCATTCACATCGTCCAGCTTGTCGGCTCCACATGGACCGCCGTCCGCAGCCTCGAAACCGGGTACAGCTGGGGACACGGCGAAGCGTACGGCGGAGTTGCCTACGGCTATGAGGGCGGCGTTCCCGAGCAGATCATCTGGGGCACTTCCGCGGACACCGCGACGGGGGCCGGACCGCACGGCGTCTTCGGCGTCCGCCCCGGGGATTTCCCCCCCACAAGCAGTCCGTCCATCGTGACGAACGCCTTCCGGGTTCCCTTCGACCCGTCCTATAGCGCCACCTTCGGACCGGACTACAAGGGCAGCGGCGGTGACGTCGAGATCATGCAGGACGAGAAGCCCTGCGCGGAGATCAAGGTTGGAACCGTCACCTGCCCGGAGAAGAAGGACGCGCCCTTCGAGATCACCCTCGACATCACCAATCTCTCCGGCGTCACGGTCACCTACGGCTGGCTCACTCCCTGCCCCACCAACCAACTCACCGGCGGCGCCGTCACCACCCAACCCCTTCCCGCCTCGGTATTTTCCCTGCCCTTCGCCCTGACCAACACCGCGACGGGTTCCATCACGATTCAGATCCCCGGCTCCTTCAGCGGACAAACCGTCTGCTTCAGCCTCACGCTCCTGAACGACTCCGGCGAAGTCTGCTGCACTGAGAAGATCTGCATTCCCCTGCCCGATTGCGATTGCGCCCGCCTCGTCGACACGAAGATCTCCTGCAAAGTCCTGGCCGATGGAACGGTCGAGTACACGATCCAACTTTTCGTCCAGAATCTGACCCACCTGTCCTCAACGCCGTTCTCGTTCTACCACGCCACGTTCCTGCCGCCGACAGGCTTCGTCCCTGCGAATGTGGTTCCCAGCCCGAACCCGATTCCGCCTGGCACCACCGGCGTCTTTACCGCCACCTACCACGGCGGCCCCGGCCCCCTTTGTTTCACCATGGTTCTCCATGACGAGAACATCGATCCCTGCTGTCCGATTCCCAAAATCTGCCTCGACCTGCCCTCATGCGACCCCGCCGGAGGTCATCCGGACACCTGCTCCGTCGAGGAACGGGTCCCGTGTAAACCGCTGGACGGAACCACGTCGGTAGGCGTCGCGACCATCAACTACACGATCTGCAATAACTCCTCCGTTCCACGCACCTACACCTGGACCGCCGCCGGCCTTCCGGCCACCCCGCCCTGCACGCAGGTTCTGTCCTCGACAAACTTCTCTCCCGCCTCCGGAACCACCCCCGTCGTCCCGCCAGGCGGATGCATCACCATCCCCATCACGGTCCGTTGCCAGGACTTCAGACCCGATGACTGCGCCGGATTCCGGATCTGCGCGACCTACGGACCCAACGCCATCTCCCTCTGTTGCGAAGGCGTGGTTTACCGCCCCCGGCCCGGAGTCCCCGTCATCGTCGCCGGACCGGACGCCAGCAAGTCCATTCCGACCCTCGCCCTGGGCACACCAACGACCCTCACATTCGATGTCTCCAATACCGAGAACCGGACCCTCAATGCCGCCGTCACGGTCCGGGATGAATTCAACATCCTCGTGTTCTCGGCGGTGGGTTCGAACACTCCGCAGCCGCTCTACACGACCACGGTCTCCCTGCCGCCCCTCGCTACCCAGACCGTGCGCATCAACGCCACCCGGCTGGATCAGGGGAACAACCCCCCGCCGTATTCAGGAATCTTCGCGTGGGCCCGCGTCGAGACACTGCCCACGTCCGAGTTCTTTAATACACCCCCGGACCTGATTTCGCCGGTCCGGTTGACCCGGAACGCCATCGTCAATCCCTCTCCGGCTCCCGTGATCCTTTCGTTCCGGATCGAGCCAGGCCAACCGCCCAGCGCCGTGCTCCGCATCGAGTCCGAAGCCGGCCGGCGTTACCGTGTCGAACGCACCCCCAACCTGTCCGGTTCGTGGGCCAACGCCCCGGGAACCACCCTCGAAATCGTCATGGAACCCGACGGTTCCTTCATCGGTAACGGCGAAGGCGTCACCTGTCTTGTCCCCTGCGACCATCCCGAAACGCTCATGTTCTTCCGAGTGGTTCGCCTGGATTGACCCGTCTTCTCATCGGTACGCACCGGAGGCGGGGCGCGCGAACCCTATGTTCGCAGCCCCGCCTTTCTCGCGTCGAAACCTCCCGTCCGAGAGGACGCGTCCTTCCAAGTCTCTGCGTTCCCT
>JBBQIU010000241.1:0-5573 GCA_038325245.1 Verrucomicrobiota bacterium | reverse complement strand
GCGGGGATGCCAAGCAGGGCGATCTTGCCGCCGTGGGCCATGTTGTTGACCAGGTCGCGGAAGGCGTGGGGGTTGCCGGACATCTCCAGACCGACGTCGAATCCTTCCCTCATGCCGAGGTCCTTCTGCACGTCGCGAAGGCTTGTTTCACGGGCGTCGACGGCACGGGTGACGCCGAGTTTCTCAGCGAGGGCAAGCCGCCAGGGATTGACGTCGGTGATGACGACGTACCGGGCGCCCGCGTGCCGCGCAATTGCGGCACCCATGATGCCAATGGGTCCGGCGCCGGTGACGAGGACGTCCTCCCCCAGAAGGTCGAAGGACAGGGCGGTATGCACGGCATTGCCGAAGGGATCGAAGATCGAGGCCACTTCACGGTCCACGTCAGGCGAATGGACCCAGACGTTGGTCATGGGAAGGGCGAGGTACTCCGCGAAAGCGCCGGGACGGTTGACGCCCACGCCCTGCGTGTCGGCGCAGAGATGGCGGCGCCCGGCGAGGCAGTTGCGGCAGCGACCGCAGACGACGTGGCCCTCGCCGCTGACGATCTGCCCGGGGAAGAAGTCGTGCACGTTGGAGCCGACCTCGACGATTTCGCCGACGAACTCGTGGCCGACGGCCATCGGGACGGGGATGGTCTTCCGAGCCCAGGCGTCCCATTTCCAGATGTGCAGGTCGGTGCCGCAGATTCCCGTTTTGTGGACGCGGATGAGGACGTCGTTGATGCCGATGGTGGGTTTGGGGATGTCCTGGAGCCAGAGGCCGGGTTCGGATTGGGCTTTGACGAGTGCGTTCATAGGAGGTGGAAGGGGGTCTTGCGCCGAGCGTTGGATCGGGGATGGATGGGTCTGAAACCGCGTAAGCGCGCGCACAATATCAGAAAGCGGCTTCCGTTAAGCAAGGTAGGGGTGGCATCGGGGGGACTGGTGGATATTGATCGATCGCTGGATCAGGACTTTTCGGCGGGGCAGGATTCGGTTAGCTCATGGGTGTGCTGAATGCGAACGAGGTACTGGCGGCGGCTTCGGGGTGTCCGCGGCGGGTTTTCTCGCCGGGCGTGGTGCTACTGGAGGAGGGGAAGCGTGCGGGGGTGCTTTACTTCCTGGAATCGGGGTCCGTGGAGATCCTGAAGCAGGGGCTCCTGATCAGCACGGTCAAGCAACCCGGGGCGGTGTTTGGGGAGGTTTCGGTACTGCTGGATCAGGCGCACATGGCGACGGTCCGGGCGGGGACGGAGGTGGTTTGTCGGATCGTGGAGAATCCGCGGACATTCCTGGGAACGAATCCGGCGGCGTCCCTTTACGTGGCGACCCTGCTGGCGCGGCGGCTCAATTCGGTGACGAGCTATCTCGTGGATTTGAAGCAGCAATATCAGGGACGGGAGGATCACCTGGGAATGGTGGATGAGGTGCTGGAGAGTCTGCTTCAACTTCAGGCGAACCGGGGACGCGAGTAGGGCGTGAGGCCAGGTCGAGATCGACGTGCTCGTGACCGGCGGCCGAGATCCACTCGGCCCGCCCTTGGTCGAGATCGAGGACAATGAACGGAGGCTCGGCGGCCCCGTAGCATCCGGCGTTGAACACCCAGGTGCCGTCGATTCGATCGAACCAACCGCCCGCTTCCTTGAACGGGGCTTGATGGATGTGCCCGGAGAGGACGAGGTCCGGTTTGTAATGGCGTATCCAGGAAGTCAGGACCGGAGTGCCCGCATCGGCATGTCCCGTCCAACTCGTGCGGGAGCCATGCGGAGGCTCGTGATGAATCCACATCCAGTGCTTCCGAGGGCGTGAGGCATCGACGGCAAGCTGGGCCTCGGTGGAGTGGCGGACGGAATCCGACTCCCACCATGGACAGAGCGAGATGAGCCAATCCCCGACGGAACAGGTGTCGCCGTCGACGAGGACGCCGGAAGCGCGGGCCTGGGAGAGCCAGGCTGCGGTACGCTCGCCGTCGGCGTCGGGGGCTTCGAGGTCGTGATTTCCGGAGGTGACGAGGAGTCGGGGTGTGGTTCGGGAGATGCGCGCGAGGTACTTGAGAATGACGACGATCTGGGCGTCGAGGTCGACGGTGGAAACAATGTCGAGCAGGTCGCCGGCGATAATAACTCCATCGAACCGCCCGGCATTCCGAAGCACCCAGTCCCATTGGCGAAGCGAATAATGGAGGTCGGCGACGACGAGCTGACGCATGGTGCGGAGCAGTCCTTCCTTGGAAACGATTCAAGCGCAACTCCGCTTTACGCCAGGATCTCCGTGATGACGCGCCCGTGGACGTCGGTCAGGCGACGATCGATGCCGCCATGTCGGAACGTCAGCTTCAAGTGATCGATGCCGAGGAGGTGGAGGAGGGTGGCGTGGAAGTCGTAGGTAGTGGTAACGCCGTCGATGGCCTTCCAACTCCATTCATCGCTTTGGCCGAATGCGGTGCCGGGCCGGATGCCGGCGCCCGCGAACCAGGAGACGAACGTTCCGCCGTTGTGGTCGCGTCCGGTGCTGCCCTGGCTGAAGGGCATCCGGCCGAACTCGGTTGTCCAGACCAGGAGGGTGTCTTCGAGGAGGCCGCGTGCCTTGAGGTCCATGAGCAGGGCGGCGGCAGGCTGGTCCATGCGGCGCGCGGCGGTGCCCAGTTCCTTGGGGATGTCGGTGTGATTGTCCCAATTATTGGCGCCACCGCCATGGCCGCTCCAGACCTGGACGAACCGCACACCCCGCTCCGCCATGCGGCGTGCGAGCAGGCAGCGCTTGCCGAAGTCGGCGGTCTCGGGTTGGTCGAGTCCGTAGAGGGCTTTGGTTGCGTCGGTTTCGCCGGCGAGATCAAGCAATTCGGGCGCGGCGAGCTGGAGGCGGGCGGCGAGTTCGTAGCTTTGGATCCGGGCGTTCATGCGGGAATCGTCCGGACGATCTGCGGCGTGGGAGGTGTTGAGGTCACGGAGCAGGGCGAGGCCCTCGGAACGACTGGCGGTCGTGACGTGATGCGCTTTGGCGGGCGGTTGAAGGTGAGTGATGGGCTGGGCGGCGGAGGCCTGGATGACGGTGCCCTGGTGATTGGCGGGGAGGAAGCCGGAGGTGAACGCGCTTCGCCCGTTGTAGGGAAGTCCGCGTCCATCCGGCAGGGCCACGAAGGCCGGCACATTCTCGGAGAGACTGCCGAGTGCGTGGGAGATCCAGGCGCCGGCACACGGGAAGCCAGGCAGCAAAAACCCGCTGGTCTGCAGATAGGCGGCCGGGCCGTGGACGTTTGAGGCGGACTGCATCGCCATGAGAAAGGCCATGTCATCCACGTGCCGGGCGAGATGCGGCAACACGCTGGTGACCCACCGGCCCGACTGGCCGTGCTGCGCCCATTCGAAGGGGCACTTCATGACCGCTCCGGGTGTGCTGATGCTGGCCTCGACGCGCTGGCCGGCGCCGGGGTCGAATTTCTGTCCGTGCCGTGCGATCAACTGGGGTTTGTAGTCGAACAGGTCGCACTGGCTCGCGCCTCCGTTCATGAAGAGCTGGATGATCCGTCTGACCTTGGGTGCGTGGTGAGGGGGCATTCCGCCGACAGCTTCGCGCTGCATCAGGGAGGCCATCGCGATGCCGGTCAGGCCGGTCGCCACGTGGCGCAGGAAATCGCGGCGGTGTGAGACGTGGTGCATCGCTCAGTCGAGGTGGAGAAACTCGTTGGAGTTGAGCAGCAACTGGGTGGCATTGGCGAGCCCATGTCGCTGGATGTAGGCGGCGAATCGGGTTCGCTCCGAGACTCGGGCTTCACGGAGGAGGATGCGTTGAAAGGCGGCGTCGGCCTGGACTTCGGGGTCGCCACCCACGGAAACAAGTCGGTCGGCGAGGTGCTCGCATTGGCGGATGAGGAAGGCGTTGTTCAACATGGCGAAGGCCTGCACCGCCGTGGTCGAGACGCCGCGCACCGGCGTCACCGCCCCGCCGTCTGGACAATCGAGGGCGTCCATGAAGGGGTCCGGCACGGTTCGGAACTGGAACCGATAGATGGCCCGACGGCGGGCGGCGTCCGAATCGGGATCGAAGCCGTCGTAGTCCAGGTACGGCGGGTTCCCACCGGAATTGAAGGTGGCGTCGCCGCGGGAGTTGAACTGCACGGCGGGCGGGCCTCCGACGGTGAGGTCGAGCCGTCCGGCGAGAGCCAGGACGGTGTCGCGAACTTGTTCAGCGGTGAGGCGAGGACGGTTCTGACGCCACAGCCAGCGATTGTCGGGGTCCGTTTCAGGCACGTGGGTGGCGAGAGAAGTTTGTTTCCACGTGTCACTGTTCACGATGAGGCGATGAAGCGCCTTGAGGGATCCTCCGGCTTCGTCGCGGAACCAGACGGCCAGCCAGTCGAGAAGTTCCGGATGACTCGGGGTGCCGCCCATCCGGCCGAAATCGTTGGGTGTGTCGCAGAGACCGCGGCCGAAGTGATGGGACCAGACGCGATTCACAATGCTACGCCAGGTGAGACCGTTCCGTTCATCAACCAGCCAGCGCACGAGGGCCGCGCGGCGCGACGATTCGTCGCCGGGATCGCTGACGGTGAGTTCGTCGGGCATGCCGGGAATGCACCCGAGGGTTCCCGGGCCGACGAGGTCCCCTGGCTTGTCCAGGTCGCCCCGCACGAGAAGGTGGATCGGACGGGGCGCCGGGGAGGGCTTGAAATTGGGGCCGTCCGGCGGGAAATCCCGTGTGACCGCATACACGCTCTGCGGTGGCGGCAACGTCGCCAGCGTGCGATGGATGTCCGCTTTCAGTACCGCCAAGCCGAGTTCCTGTCGCTGGGGGGGTGTCCGTTCGGCGGCGGGCGTGCGGAGGATGGATTTCAATTCGGCGGACAACGGTTCAAGGGAGAATCCGGCGGGCTCCTGATCGTTGGCGGAGAGACGGAATCGTCCGATGCCATGGCCGGGCGCCCCCGCCTGATGTTCGAGCAGAAAGGCGAAAATCGTCCCTTCGGGGGTGGGTAAGGGATCCTGGATCTCGAATACGGCTTCGTGCGGCTCACCGTAGCGCGGGTGCACGCCCCATTGGGTTTCGTTCTTTCCGTCGATCGCCTGGGACGCGGAGATGGCCGGGCCTTCGTTGTAATCGGCGGACGCCCGGGCGAACGCGAGGGGTTTTCCTGCCTCGCGGGCGCCATCGGCCGCGACGAAGGTGCGGAATTCGCTGAGGTGAAAATTTCCGTTGTCCCATCGGCCGGGTCCCCGGTGGGGCAGGCGATCATCCGGCAGGACCTCGAGTCGGATGGCGCGCAGGGTTCCGGCGGACCGGCGGGCAGTGACCATGTACGTGTCGCGGTCGGGACGCTTGCCGCTCGCGAACCACGAACCATCGCCTTCCCGTGTCAATGTGGCGCCGCCGGTTGAGATCACGCTCACGATGTCAAACGTGGCCCAGGCCTGTTCGCGGCGCGACCACGACTCCTCCCACTCGACGACCTTCCGCAGAACTTCTGGCGACTCGAGGCGTGTGAGAGCTGATGGGTGGCGCGTCTCGAGCAATCGCCTTTCCTCAAGGAGTCGCGTGCGGTGCGCGTGGGTGCGGGCGTCGGCATCAAACGGCCGGTCCGCACGGTCGACGCCG
>JBBQIU010000240.1:0-5581 GCA_038325245.1 Verrucomicrobiota bacterium | reverse complement strand
GGTCTGGGAATTATCGTAGACCACCACCTGTGCAGACGCCGAAGCCGCCATTAAGCTCGCGAGAGCAGCACCTTTAACCCACGAGGCGTGCAAGTTCTTTTTCATCAAGTTCACAATCCGTTTTGGGTTTCCAGAGAGACGTAAATTCGTTTTCTCCCAACCGATGTGCCCTTGGTAACCTTCGAGGCAATCCACGTCAAAGGTTTTTTTCGCCTAACTGCCTTTCGCCGTTTTAGAAAGCACTAGAAGTTGGCACTACGCTGTTTAGCATTCGAGGCTGGCACGCCGCCCGCGTGCCAGCCTCCGGAAGACCACTCCCAGGACTGCCCGGCACGACGCCACTCCTCGCCACCACAGAAAACCGAGGTACACGACCGCTCCAGCCGTCGCCGGCACGAAGACCGCCCCGAACCGCTCCAGAACCCCTTCCACCCCCAGCCACTGCTGCCAACCGTTCGTCATCCCCCAGACCAGGCCCAGGGTTCCCAATGCGGCTCCCAGAATCCACCCGAACTCTCGTCGGATCGGGCTGAGGTCCAGCTTCGGGAACTTCCGCCGCAAGGCGAATGCCAACAAACCCACGTTCACCGTGGCGGTCAGCGTGTTGGCCAGCGCCAACCCGGCCTCCTTCATCGCCAACACAAACAGCACCGAGAGCACGATGTTGATCCCAAGGCAAAACAGGCTGATCTGCATCGGGATTCTCGTGTCGCCCACGGCATAGAAGGCTCGGGCCAGAATTGACGTCCCGGAGAAGGCTACCAATCCGGGTGCGAGGAATACCAACGCCCAGGCCACGCTCTGCGTCGCCCCCGGGTGAAAATTCCCTCCCTCGAACAGCAGCCTCACGATCGGCACGGCAAGGCCCATGAGCAGGGCGCCCGCAAGGACGTTGACCAGAATGAGGTGCGACATCCCTTCCACCAGGGCTCCCCGGAACTCGTCGTAGCGTTTCTCGGCGGCCAGGCCCGAGAGCGTGGGCAGCAGGTAGGTCGCGAGGGAGGCTCCAAAAAGGCCTTGTGGCAACTCCATCAGGCGGACGGCGTATTGAAAGGACGCCACGATCGACTCTCCCAGGAAGAACGCGAAACCCTGGGTCACCATCACGTTCACCTGAAACGCGGCCACGCCGATCGTGGTCGGGATCATCCGACGTACCACCTCGCTCACGGTGGAATCGTGCCGGGGATTCACCCAGCGAAAGCGCCAGCCATCCTTCATCAAGGACGGCAACTGAAAAGCCGCTTGCGCGAGACCCGCCGCCAGAACTCCCAGCGCCAGCGCGTAGATCTGATCCGGCAACTCCGCACCCATCCGGGGCGCCAGAAACAAAACGCTGGCGATCATCATCACGTTCAATGCAGCCGACCCGAGCGCCGGGATGAAGAATTTCCCGCGTGCGTTGAGCATCCCCACGCAGACCGCCGCGATGCAAACCAGGAGCATGTACGGGAACATCAGGCGCAGCAGTTGCAGCATCAGGCGCGTCTTGGCGCTGAAATCACCGACCATCAACGCCGCCGACACCGCCATCATGGCCACGGCGACCACGACGGATGCCGCCACGATCAATCCCGAAAGCACGGCGTTCGCCGAATGCCACATCGCCGCCTCCCCCTCCGTCTTCTCCTTGGCCTTGAACTGCGGGATGAACGCTGCTGTCAGCGCCCCTTCCCCCAGCAACCGCCGGAAGAGGTTCGGAATCTGAAACGCCAGAAGAAACGCACTCGCCACCCATCCATTCCCCATGAATCGGGCGTACACCATTTCCCGGACCAACCCGAGCAACCGACTGATCAAGGTCGCCACCGCAATCGCCCCGGTGGCCTTCAACATCTGCAACATGTCCACGGCAGTTAGCCTCCCGGCCAAGGGAAACGCGAGCCCCCCGAGAGTGCCGGATGTCCCAGAAAGCGCCCGATCAGCGCGACGCCTCGCCAGCCTTCCGCAAGAGCCGCCGGATGAGCAGCAGGCACCCCACCACCACCACCAACGCCCCTGCCGCTAGCCACGCGAACTGCCGCGGACTCCCCTCAAAAAGCCCGGCCCCGAACAAAATCAACGGCACCGCCTCGGGAACCAGCCCAAGGAATGATCCCAACAGGAATGCCCGTTTGCGGACCGGCGATAGACTCAGCGCCGCCGTGCCGATCAGTCCCGGAACGGGAATCAACCGGGTCAGAATCACTCCGGCCACCCCGGGATCATGTCGAAGGAAGGCCAGACGCGGGGGCAGTTCAAACGGGGTTTCCCGATCCGCCAAACGGCCCCGGATGAAAAGAAATGACAGAAAGTACGCCGCCATCGTCGCCACCGTGCTCGTCGCGAATCCACCCCAGAAACCAAACGCCGCACCCGCCAGCGGGCAGAAGAGCAGTCGGGGAACTCCCACCGTGATCAGAAGTCCGCTCACGAGTATGAAACCGGGCGCCCCAATCCAACCGAGGTTACGCAGCCCTTGCGCCACCCGGCCCGCGGGCGCCATCCATTCCCGCACGCCTGGATGCCGGGCCATGAGTCCTCCCACGATGGCCAGCGCGGCGAGCATCACCACCTTGAGCATCAACAGGCGCGTTCCATTCCAGACCGGGCCCAGCGCCCCGCCCTGCCCCTCTCGCTCCGGGTCAACCAATGGGGGATTCCTCCGGCCAGGCCCGGTCCCCAGGCACCACCCGCGATCGATACCAACGCATCGCAAAACAATCCCGGATGCCCCGCCACATCCGATTCCCGATGCCGTAGTTCGACTTCCCTGCGACGCGGGCCCGATGGTTCACCTCCATCTCGACCACGCGGTAGCCCTGATACTGCAGCAGCGTGGCGAGAAATCGGTGCAAACCATTGAAGACCGGCAACTCCCGCAGCGCGTCCCGCCGCATCACCCGCAAAAAGCAACCGGCATCCTGAACTTTCACGCCCGTGATCCAATCCCGATACCCGTTCGCGAGCCGCGATGAAAACCTCCGTATCGCGGTGTCCTCCCGCCGTCGGCGCACCCCCAGCACCGCCGCCACATCCCCCTGCAACGCGGCGATCATCCGCGGAAGGTCGGCCGGATTGTTCTGTCGATCCGCGTCGAGAGTGATGATCACGCCTCCCCGCGCCCGCACCAGGCCGGTCGCGAACGCCGCGCTCTGCCCGCAATTCCACCGATGCCGAATCACTCTCAGCTCCGGATGCTCCCGCTGAAGACCCCGCAACACCTCGACGCTGCCGTCGAGGCTGCAATCGTCCACCGCGAGAACCTCATATCCCGACCCCAGCCCAGACAGCGCACCGCGGATTTCCCAGAGCAGCGGGCCGACATTCTCCTGTTCGTTGAAAACGGGCAGTATCACCGAATAGACAGGGAGGTCGGGGTTGGGCATGAAAAGCCGCTTCGGAGGCCGGTTGCCTCGGGCATACCATCTGCCCCCCTCCCGGAGCAACCCGTTCGTTCCCCGTTCGTTCCCCGCGCACGGTGTGGCAGTCCATCCCCGGGTTGTCGGTTGATCTATAAATCTCCCTCTTAATCCGAATCCTAATCTTAATCCTAATCGAATCAGCCCGTTCACTTTGAGGGCACGTCGACTGAGCGAGGTCGATCCAGATTAGGATTAGGATTAGGATCCCCCCGCGCTGGCTAAGGCTTTATCCGAAGCAGGTTCCGCCTCGCGGAATTGGTGGCCCCCTCCACTTTGAACGGAACGTTCACCAGGTTGGTTCCCCTTCGGATCACCGCGTTCCCCTGCCCGCCCGAGACCGTCACCTTCTCGATGTTGGATCCCAGCGCGTTCGTCCCCAGCGAACGATACGCGGCACCGGCCCTCCGATCCCCCCCCTTCGCCTCCAATCCCTTCACGATGCCTCCTAACTCCGATTCCAACGCACGTCGTTCCGCCGCACCCAACGCCGGTCGATCCGAACCGCCTACGACGGTCCGCGCTTCAGGGGCGACCTGGATCTGCACCCGCCCCGCAGACGGCGACACCGCTCGCTGGGGCGTGCGCTGGATTCTCTCGTCGATCTGTTTCCAGCGGCCTTGGAGCCTTCTGTCCAAGGCCGGCACTGGACCTCCACCCTTGGGCGGGTCCACGTACCGCGCCTTGACGGGGGCCATGACCCGCGATGCCGCCTCGCCCTGACCCAGGTCCAGGTACTTCTCCGCCCGATCGAATCGGACTCGGACCGCGTCCTCCGGCTGGCCGGTTTTTTCGTATCCGTCGGCGAGCAGATCGACGAGCCGGGTGGGCACATTCACGGAAGACAACGTGGCCCCGGCGTCGCCGGGCTGCCGGCGGGCATTCAGGCGATCGGCCGTGGAAAGCGCCCGTTGGAGTTGAAACATGGCCGAATCGATCTGCCCCGGCGACTTCCAGCGGTCGAGCTGGCTGTAGATCACCCCCAGCGCCATGTGATACCGGTAGATCTTCTCGGTCTGAGCCGACGAATACGCCTGGCCCTTGCCCTCGAAGATGCTGACCTCGTACCGCCGCATCATCGCGTCCAGTTTGTTCGTTTCCCTGCGCTCGGCGTAGAGATTGGCCAGGCCGAGCAGCGCCTCCGGGTCGGGCGACCCCGGCCTCGCTCCGACGGCCAGCAGCAGGTACTTCTCCTGCCGGGTCGGATCCCCTTCCCCCGCCGCCCGATCGGACAGCGAGCGCGCCAGCAATGTGAAGGCGTCGAAGGGCCACATACCCCGCCGGGCTTCCGTCCCCGGTTCAATGAGGCGCGCCCACCATGGGAAGCGGGTGCCCTCCGCGGGAACTCCCTCGAACAATTGCAGCAACTCCAGCACGCCCCTTCCGACCACGGGATCGCGCCCCAGTAGCCTCAATTGCTGGCCCGAAGGGGACTCAAGAAACTCCTTCGCGGGTTCGTTCTTCCGGCTCAGGCAGTACGCCACAAGACCCATCAATTCCTCCCGTTGCGGCCGGGTCCAGACCGGATTGTCCATGACCCCAAGGGCGTGATCCAGAACCTGGACCACCTGACCCTGGCGCGCGAGTTCCCACAGGTACCAGGCCAACAGGTCGGGGCCGTTGCGAACGCACAGGTCCACGAGCTTGCGGTGCACCGCGGCGTTTCGGGGTTGCTCCCCCGCCACGAGGGCGTAAACCCGGCACGCGTCGCGCCAGCGCCCCGTTGTCAGAAGTAGGTTGGCGTAGTTCTCTGCATAGAAACCACGACGGCCATCCCCCAGCTCCATCGCCCGCGTCAACGACGCCAAGGCATCGTTCGTCCGCCCCAACCCGGCCTGGACACGAGCCAGATTGTTGAGCACGCCCCCGGCCGGCAGCCCGAGCTCCAACGCCTTGCCGTACCTCGACAACGCCGACTGCAGGAACGCCTCCCGCTGGCTGGCCTCCTTCACCTCCTGCGCCTCCTGCTGGTCGGTCAATCCCAGATAGAAATGCGCCTCACCGACCCGGGTCCGTTGTCCCGAGTTCTCGGCCACTTCGAAGTTCTGGAGGAAGACCTTCCGCGCCTCGTCGTGCCGGCTGTCCCGCAGGGCGGCGAGGCCCGTCTCGACCTGGCCTGGAACCGCCGATCCCGTTCCCCCCGTGACGCTGTCGCCACCGGCCGCCGCCCCGGCAGCCAC
>JBBQIU010000239.1:0-5583 GCA_038325245.1 Verrucomicrobiota bacterium | reverse complement strand
GCCGGGTAGCATCAGAAGAGAATCGCCGGCGCCAGGCCCAAGGCGGGGCCCGAGGACGGCCCTGTCCAAATCTGGCCACGAAGATCATTTTCCATCCTGGCCATCGCCGGCGACCCATGCGCGGGATTCATACCTCGACCGCCCTCATATGGATGCCTGTTTTCTCCGGCAGCTCCGAGTGCCCGATCCCTGGCAGGGTATGAACGAATTCACAGGCCACCCTGCCGTCGACTCTCATACCGCCAAGTCAGTCGCGCCGCGCTGAATCTCCACCCACCGCGTGGCATGGGCTGTGCTATCAAATCATGAAAGGCCACCCCGCTCCCCGGTCCGCGACGTGGGGTGCCTCCGATAACTCCGGAATCCACATTCCGGTCATTCCATCCACCACCCGTCCCTGCGGCCGCCATCCCATCACATCCATGAACCGTCCCTTGTCCCCGATCCCATCAAAGGCTTCGCCGTTTCGCGCAACCTCCGTCACCCTGATCCTGGCCTTAAACGTCGCCTACGCGCTGGCGGGGACGCCGAGGGCCGACGCCTCCCGCTTCGATCTTCAAACCGCCACCCTGGAGGACATCAACAAGGCCTTCGACTCAGGTGCATTGACATCGGAGAAGCTCCTCCACCTCTACCTCGCGAGGATCGAGGCCTACGACAAGAAGGGTCCCACCATCAACTCCGTCATCACCCTCAACCCACAGACGCTCGAGACGGCCCGCGCCCTCGATGCAGAGCGCAAGGCCAAGGGCCCGCGAAGCCGCCTCCATGGCGTCCCCGTGGTCCTCAAGGACCTGTTCGACACCTTCGACATACCGACCTCAGCCGGTTTCCTACCGATGAAGAATTCGCAACCGATTCATGACGCAACCGTCGTCGCCCGACTTCGCGAAGCCGGCGCGATCATTCTCGCAAAGGTCAACATGAGTGACTGGTTCGGAATCCCCAAACGCGGCGACCAGAGCACCGTTCTCGGCCGAACCGTCAATCCCTACAATGTTGAACTCAGTCCGAGCGGTTCGAGCGGCGGCACGGGCGCCGCCCTGGCCGCCTGCTTCGCTCAACTCGGCCTCGGCAGCGAGACAGGCACCTCCATCCGCGGACCCTCCGCCGCCAACAGCGTCGTCGGTCTTTCCCCCACCCGGGGCCTCATTCCCCGCACCGGCCAGGTGATGACCTCGTTCACCCAGGAACGCTGCGGCCCGATGGCAAGGTCGGTCTATGACGTCGCCGCCCTCACGGACGTTGTCGCCGGCTTCGACGCCGAGGATCTCCTGACAATCGGTTCCCCGGGCAGGACACCCCGCGAATCCTACACCTCGTTCCTCTCCAAGGACGGACTCCGCGGCGCCCGGATTGGTGTCTGCCGTGACTTCTTCCGCAAGGGACCGGCCCACGAGGAAGGCATCGCGATCGTCGAGAACGCCATCGCCGAGATGAAAAATGCGGGAGCCGTCATCGTGAACGGCATCACCACGGGCGTGGACATCTTCTCCAACACGGATGGAACTTCCCCGGAGGCGCCGGCCCGCGTGAACTACTACGAAGCCCAGTTTTCCTACAATCTCTACTTCCGCCGCCTCGGTCCCAGCGCCCCGATCCGAAACATGGATGAACTGGTCGCCCATGGACCGCTGGTGAAGTCGAACATTCTCCGCTCCTACGGGGAGTTCCGTTCACTCATGCAGAACGTGGACTATCACGCGCGGATCGACAGCCAGGAATCCCTCCGCGAGGCGGTTCTGGAACTCATGCGGAAGCATCGCCTGGACGCGATCGTCTATCCCTTCCGTTCCGTACCCCCGAACAGGCACCTCGAACCCAACTTCGAGGCGGACAATTCGTTCAGCTCGGTCTCCGGCCTTCCGGCCCTCGTCGTGCCGGCCGGCTACACGAAGGACCACAATGGACCGATCTCCATCGAGTTCCTGGGTGCGCCGTACAGCGAACCCACCCTGTTTCGTCTCGCCTACGCCCTGGAACAAAACGCCAACCTCCGACGCCTTCCCCCGACCACACCACCCCTGGCCGGCGAATCCTTTTCCTACTGAACCGAGCCCGTCTGAAGTTCATCTGGGGGCCTGGGGCCAACCATAGAGGGCGTATAGCCCAAATGAGCGAGTAGGGGCGATTAGCATCTATGATTGCCACGCTATGATGGGGATTCACCAACCGCAGAAGGAGCTGTTATCCTACGGGGTCGATTGGGGATCGGCGAGTGGGCGCGGACCACCCCCTGCGGCGGTGGAATGCCGCATTGGAGCTTTCCTTGGTCCGTGCGGAGGTCGCTCGCTGCTACGGGTTCATGGGCCACGTCTCGGTCGATCCGGTCGTGCTCGTGAATCTGATGATCCCCCTGTTCCTGGAAGACATTCCCAGTGAGCGGGAACTGATGAGCCGACTGTCGGAGCGACTGGACTATCTCTGGTTCCTTGGTTTCGGCCTGGACACTACCATCCCAAACCACAGCGTGCGCTCCAAGGCCCGGAAGCGGTGGGGGCGGAAGTCTTCGAACGGATCTGCGTGCGAAGCGTGCTTTGAGTCGCTACACCCGCAGTCGGCCAAGAAACAAGAAATACTGCCAAAGCCCGGCATAGGCAGTCCCGATGCGGGTCAGGTCGGCATAGAACCTGGAACTAAGCGCGGGAAGCAAATGATGTTCCATCCGGACGTGGCTTATTTGCATCCACTGGCGGAACCATCGGTGACGCGAGCCATGGAAGTCCACGACAGCAAGGCTGCCTCCGGGAGCTAGGTCAGCGGCCACGGCGGCGATCACCTCTTCGACTCCGGGGTTGATCATCGACAGGCAGTAGGAGATGCAGATCAGATCGGGCGCCGGGTTCAGCCCCAGCGACGCACCGTAGTAGCTCTCGTGCAATACGACACGATTTCCGAATGAACGGAGCCTCCGCTCCGCGACGGCGAGCATAGCGGCACTTGTGTCGATGCCGGTCAGGCGCGCGCGCGGGAACCAGCGGCCGAGGCGGGCGAGGTTGACCCCGGTGCCGCAGCCAATTTCGAGGATCCGAGTCGGGCAAAACCGCCGTTCCACCTCGCCCAGCAAGCGTCCCCGGCCGAAAAGGAAGCTCCAGCGGGTGGCATCGTAGATGCGGGAATGAAACGAGTAGTACTGCTGAAGGGCGTCCCTGGGGGTCATGACGTTGGCGGGCCTCAAAGAACCTGGGCGAGATGTAGGCTCCCATAGGTCCCCACCCGGTCGCGGGCATGCAAGACGGAGGTCAACTCAGGATCGAACTTGACCCGGTCTTCCACGATTGGGGGGAGAAAATCGACCTGAGGCGCCGCGGAGCGGAAGAGGATCCGCGTTCCCGGCCGACTGTTTTCCAGAATCAACCGCCACTCGTCGGCGAGCGCGTCTCGATCGTGACCGGCGAGCCAGTCCTGGTGATCCAGCAGGACGTAGTGCGAGTAACGGCCAGGGTGCTCGCGAAGGAATGCGCTCAGCAGGCAGGTGTGGGTGCGAACGCGATGAACGCGTTCGCGCAGGCGATCGAAGTGTTCACGCTTCAAGTAACTCGGACAACACTCGGGGGTGTATGAGCCTTGGACGTAAACCCGCCAGAAGTAATTGTGCCGCATTGGCAGTTCGGTGGCGACCCGCCGAAGCTTGTCCTGGAGGTAGCCCAGGATACCCCCCGGCCATTGCCGGGCGATAAGAGCCGTTTGCGCATGGGGAACCCCAAGCAGGGACAGGGTTGCTGGCCTGCGGACGAGCCAAGAAGTGAAGACGTTCCACAACCGGGGTTCGATCCGGCCAAAGGCCTCCTTCTGTTTGGCCAGGGAGTCGGCTTCCAGCAGGCGGAGGACATCCATCCATAGACCCGGAAAGCGCCTCAGCACGAGCGTCCGCAGGACCCACGCAACGTCGCCGCAGGAACCGTGGAAATAGAACGAGCGCTTGAAATGTCGTCCATTCAGGTAATGAATCTTTCCCGACCAGAAGTCGGCGGACTCCGGTGGCAGGCGATCGAGCAAGCCGCGCAGAACTTCGAGGAACGACGGATGCCGGCCCTCCCCGAAGGCGAGAAACAGGTCCTCGAAGTTGCCGGCGTCAAACAGCGCAAGTTTCAGTTGGAGCAAGGCGTTCTGGCGTGGGTTGACATCGACGGCATGGATCTCAGCTGGGTTATCGAGGAGGTAGTCCAGGGCGTTGCATCCTGCGCTTGTGATCATGACGACGCGACTGGAGGGGTCGAGGTGAAGCAACTCCCGATCCAAGGCCGGGTCTTCCCAGCATGCGTTGTAGACCAATCGATGCCTGTGGTTTCCACGGAAGATGAGGTCGTCCGCCCATCGCCCAAGATGCGGCAGGATATTCACACGGGACCACCTTCGCCCCGTGAGTACGCTTCCGCCTAACGGACCCGGGTTGCCGAAACCGGGGCGGAGAGGGAGCGTGGCAGGGGCAAAAGTCGTCGACACAGGTCCGGAGGAATCCGATGACATCAGGCGGCGGCGATCCCGGCATCGACGATTTCCGGAAGCGAGACGGGAATAGACCCTACTTCCTGACGGAGCGGTCGATCGCGGCGATAGAGCGTGATTGAGACCCGTTCGTTGCGGCGGATGCAGTCCTTGATGGCCTCAGGGTCCTTGGGACAGTCGAGCACAGTCTTCCAGGAGTAGATATGCTTTGGTTTGTGGAAGTCGCTATTTGCGATGAAGGGCAACCGCTTGAGCGCGACTGGGGAAAAGATGTTGTCTCGGTTCGCGATCTCCCAGGCATCCAGCAGCGGGGCAAAGGTCTCCTGATTCTCCCATAAGTACAGGGTGTTTTTGCCCCATTCGCTCTTCATTACATGGGGATGAGAGGCCACCGCGAGTGCTCCCTGCGCATGGATTCGCGTGATGGTCTCGGGCAGGTCAAGATCGGCGGGGATGGCTTCCCGGAGGTCGATGCCAAGCAGATGAGCGGAGCTGCGGGCGCGACATCCGTCCTTGTTGAACTCCAGCCCGGCCATTACGAGCATGCGATAGCGGCGCCAAGCCCGTGCCGCCTCGCGAGCGATGACCTCGAAATACTCCGGGACCTGGACGGGGCTGAGGGTCAGGCCGCTCAGGCGCCCCAGCCTGCTGATGAGGCGCCGAGGATCCGCGAGATGGTCGGTGATGCAAATGCAGTCGAACCCGTGTCGCCCGTAGAAGTCCACCAACTCGCTCACCGTGAGTTTCCCGTCGGAATAATTGGTGTGCGTGTGGAAATCGCACAGAAGTGGCTTTCCGGAGGACGAAGGATGAACCATTGGTGGCGTCCTCAAACCCTCCGTGCCCCAGCCGCGAAATGGCGGTCGGCAGGTACCGTCCGTTCCTTCCGCCAATACCAATTCGGCGATGCGGTAGGCCGCCCCCGGCCGGCTTGCCCGTGTCAGATGTTCGCGCCATTTGTTCCAAACCCGGCCCCGGTCAGCAAACGCCCGCTGGACGGCCTCCACGGTCTCGCGCCTCCCGTCGACGACGCAGCCGAAGCCTTCGTCGGCGATCAAGCGGGCATTGCCCTCCTCCTGGCCTGGGATGGTCTGGTTCACGATCATCGGGCACCGGGCGGCGATGGCCTCCTGC
>JBBQIU010000238.1:0-5587 GCA_038325245.1 Verrucomicrobiota bacterium | reverse complement strand
GGTGGAAGCTCAACGGGAAGTCTTCGTCAGATTTGTTCAATCGGTTCAATACACCCGCGGCTCATGAGTTGGCTCTTCAAACCCCTTGCCTCGCTGCGCCTGACCCTGGTGCTGCTTTCGTTCAGCCTCCTGCTGGTCTTCCTGGGCACGATGGCCCAGGAGCCTCTGGGCCTGTACCTCGCCCAGGACCGATTCTTCCAGAGCGCCTTTGTCGACCTTGCATCGATGACCGCGGCGGTGAAGAAGACCCTTCAGATGGTTCAAATCTATCTCCCGCCCTCGACGGCGGCAGACGTGATGCAGGCGCCCTACATTCCCGCCTTCCCGGGCGGGTACCTGCTCGGGTCCCTTCTCCTGATCAACCTGCTGGCGGCCCACATCACCCGGTTCCAGGTTTCCCGCAAGAAGGTCGGCATCGTTCTGGTCCACACCGGAATTGTCCTTCTCCTGCTGGGTCAGCTCTTCACCGACATCCTGGCGCGTGAAAGCGGGATGCGCCTGACCGAGGGCCAGACCAAGAGCTATTCCGAGAGCGATCGCCGGTCCGAATTGGCCATCGTCAACACCTCCAAGCCCGAACAAGACAAGGTCGTTGTCATTCCGGATTCCGTGCTCTCGAGTGGTTCTGTCCACTCCCACAAGGATCTGCCGTTCCAGATCAAGGTCTTGCGCTATTACCCCAATTCTACGGTCACCAATCGGGTCGCCGTGCCGGATGCCCCGTCCGTCACGGAAGGTCCAGGCACCCGATTCGCTCCCGTCGAGTTGCCGCAGGTCACGGTCATGGATCTGCGGGACGTCCCGAGTGCCATTGTCGAGGTGACAGGACCGCAGGGTTCCGTTGGCACGTACCTTCTGAGCGAGTATTTCGATCGGCCACAACCCATCCAGCATGGGAGCCAGACGTACGAGTTGTCCCTGCGGCTGCGGCGCCACTACAAGGACTTCAGCCTGACCCTCCTGGACTTCAGACATGACAAGTACAAGGGCACCGATATTCCGAAAAACTACTCGAGCCAGGTGCGCCTCCTGAATCCCAAGACGGGAGAGGATCGCGAGGTCCTGATCTACATGAACAGCCCGCTGCGCTATCAGGGGCTGACGTTCTACCAGGCGAGTTTCGACCCGAAGGACGAACGGGTGACAATCCTCCAGGTGGTCCGGAATCCCGCCTGGCTCACGCCCTATCTGGCGTGTCTGATCGTCGGGCTCGGCCTGATCGTCCAGTTCAGCATCCACCTGTTCGCGTTCGTGCGAAAACAGGCGGCCCGCCTCGCGCCACCCGCGACATCGGGGCCATCGGGGCCATCGGGGCCATCGGGGCCATCGGTCACGCCATCCGCATCGGCATGATGACGTAGAGGAACGGGGTGTTGGTCTTCACGACACCCGGGCTCAGCTCGTCGTTGAGTTCAAGGAAGACCTCGTCGCCTTCCAGCGCCTTCAGGGGATCCATCATGTAGGTCGGATTGAAGGCGATCGCCACGTCCGTTCCCTTGTAGTTGATGGCGAGACTTTCGCGGGCTTCCCCGACCTCGGGCGTGTTCGCGGTGATCGACAGGTTGTTCTTGGTGAACGAGAGCTTCACGGAGTTCGACTTGTCGCTGGTCATGATCTCCGCGCGGCGCAGGGCCTGCAGAAGCTCTTCCCTGACCACCGTGATGCGTTCCTTGAACTCAGTGGGGATGACCTGCCGATAGTTCGGATAGCTGCCTTCCACCAGTTTGGAGATCACGAGCACGGTCGGCGACTTCTCACCCCTCAGCGTGTAGGCGACCTGGTTGTCCGTGTAACGGATCGCAACCTCGCCAGCCGGCTGGAGCAGCCGCGTCAGTTCGTTGATCGCCTTCGTCGGTACGATGAACTCGCCTTCGCTCTCCGGTGTGATGTCGACCTCTTCCTCGACCAGGGACAGGCGCCGTCCGTCCGTGGCCACCAGGATCACCTTGTGGTTGCGCAGGCTGTGGTAGATGCCGTTCAGGACGTACCGGCTCTCGTCCGTGGATATGGCAAACGCCGTCTTCTTCAGCATCGCCCTCAGCTTCTCCTGAGGCAGCACCACATGCCGCTTGTCAGAGAATTCGGGCAAAGGCGGGAAATCCTCCGCCGCGAGGCCGTGGATCCGGTAGAAGGAGTTCCCCGCCGCCAGCGTGCAGACATTGCGTTCGTCCGTTTCCAGGTCCACCTCGAAATGTCCAAGTTCCCGGCAAATACCGAAAAACTTCTTCACTGGAATCGTCGTGCTGCCCGGCGTGTGAACCGTCGCCTCGACGGAACAGGAAACCGTGACGTCCAGGTCCGTGGCCGTCAGTTCCACACGGTTGTCGGCCGCCTTCAGGAGCACATTGGACAGGATCGGCAGCGTGGTTCGGCTGCCCACGACATTCTGCACCGCCTGCAATCCCTGGAGGATCTGCTCCCTGGCGATCGCGAGTTTCATAGAGGCTTAATAGAGAGAACTCTTGAATAAAGAAAGCCCCATATTAAGGGCTGTGGACAAGCTCAACAACCTCCTGTTGGGGTTGCGGCTCAACAACATTCGAAGGCCTGCCCTCTGGGCATAAGCGTCGGGGAGTTTTGGCATAACGTCGGGGTTCGGGAATAACCCTAGGTCTTTTCGTGGTTGTTCAGGGCTTGTTCACATCGATGGGCCGATCACTTCGGGCCTGCTGAATCCATCCGGGAAGGCCCGCGCAAACCAACGCGATTTCGGCCTCGGTGTTTTCACGGCCGAGGGAAAGGCGGACGAGGGACGACGCCAAGGCAGCGGAACACCCCATGGCGGCCAGGACATGGGAAGGCGTTATCGATCCCGATGAACAGGCGGACCCGCTCGACGCGCAAACGCCTGCCAGGTCCAGGTTCGCAATCAAACTGAGGCTGTCGGAGTCGATAACGCTAAAGGCAATCGTGTTGCACAGTCGCGGGGCTTCGCCGCCATGGATCACGACACCCTCGATGGTCGAGAGTTGGTTCTCCAGCCGTTGAACCCAGGGTTCCAACTGGGAACGGGGAAAGACCGGGCATCGACTCCATCGTTCCAGCGCTTCCACCAACCCCAAAATCGCCGCAAGGTTCTCCGTGCCGGCGCGACGTTCCAGCTCATGCCCTCCCCCAACCTGGACAGGTTCCAGACGGAGCGGCGACCGGACCCAGAGGGCACCCGCACCTCGGGGACCATGGATCTTGTGCCCGCAGAGCGTCACGAGATCCGCCTCGAAGTCGGCGATGCCGTTGACCGGCTCTTTGCCGAACCACTGCAGGGCGTCGGTATGGAACGGGACGCCTCGGCGCCGGCAACGGCGGCCGATCTCGGCGACGGGTTGCAGCACCCCTGTTTCGTTGTTGGCCGTCATCACGGACACCAGGGCAGTGTCCGGTCGAACCAGCGCATCGACGGAGTCCGGGGAGACCCGGCCTTCGGCGTCGACGGGAAGCAGGGACAGTTCAAAGCCCTCCAGCCGGGCGAGGGCTTCGAAGGCGTGGAGGACGGCATGATGCTCCACGGGTGAGCAAACGAGGTGCCGACCGGAAGGTTTCCGGGCCCGAGCGGCGCCGAAGATGGCGAGGTTGTTGGCCTCGGTACCGCCGCTGGTGAAGACGAGTTCCCCGGGTCGACACCGGAGGCACGAGGCGAGGCGATCCCGGGCGTCGTCGAGCAGCGCCCTGGCGAGCCGGCCGACATGGTGAACGCTTGAAGGATTGCCCCAGGCGCCATCAAGGGCCTCCACGACCACGGCGCGAACAGCGGGGTCCAGCGGGGTGGTGGCGTTGTAGTCGAGGTAGACGGTTGGAGGCGGGATGGGGCGCATGCTGGGACAGCTCCGGGGTGACGGAGCGAGGGAACGCGGGATCAGGGAACCCGGGGTGCAGGTCAACCGGTACAGAATTTCTCGAAAGCGCCACCGAACAGATTCGTGACGTCCCGGCGAATCTCCTCATCCGTGACCCACCAACCCGTCCTCGCCAGGGCCACGTACTTCTCCGCCAGGGCGGTGGCAATGATCCGCCGGCTGTGGTCCCATTTGTAGAGGATCTGGTCGAGCACACGCGCGTCGGAATGCTGTGGCGTAAAGCTCAAGCCGAGAAGTTCAAGCCGCATCCGCGTCATTTCGTCGATGATCACCGGGATGTTGGTGAACCACCAGCAGCCGAAAATGTGCAGGTTTCGGAACTTGCGGGCGAGGACGCAAAGCTCGTGCTGGTTTTCGCGGGAGAGCACGGTTGCCAGGAAGCGGTTGTCCGGGTGGGCGGCACAAAGGTTTTCCAAAGCCCCCAAGTCGCTTCGCCCAAGCCCGTCGCCGGCGAGGCGGAGCGCGGGATTGACGGCCCGCTTCACACCCGGCATCAGGGCAAAAGGCAGGCCGTGCTCACGGCAGAATGGCAGGACGACTTCATCGATTAAGCGCGCCGTCGGCGTCGAGTCGGGGTAGCGGAAGGTCGGCGGCAGCGAAACCATGACGTACCTGGCCGAGATGCGCTGAGCCCAATCGGCCAGAAAACGGCGGGCGCCGTCAAAGGCGTTTGCGTTCAGTTCAGGGGACGACAGGTAACCCCATTGGGCGAGGCGGGCGGAGGCCTCGGGCCAGGCGACGAGGAGAGGGTCAATCCGAAGGGCCGCCTGGAAGCGGCTGTCCCGCGTGAATCCGGCCTCCCAGGTGGGGCGTTCCTCGTCGTCGAAGGGCGAGTTCGTCATGAGGATGCCCCGCACCTTGGCGACGCTGAGGCAGCGGTCCACGTAGTCCGCGGCCTTCCAAGCGCCAAACCATTTCCTGAGGGAAGGGAGGTCCTGTCGACGGGGATCCAGGCCGAGCAGGTTCAGGGTGGTGAGAACACCCCGGCACGACTCGGAGATGGGGGAATGCCGGACGAAGAGGGCGTCCCACACGAGGTCGGCCTGGGCGGTCTTGTCGAGCCGCCAGAAGTCGCCGTAGGGCAGGGTCAGGTGCCGGAAAGCCTCGGCTACGAGGTAGTGGTAGACGAGGAGGTCATCGATCCCCCAGAGGAGGAGGGATCCGAATGCCGGATCGTAAAGGTGGGTGTGGATGTCGAGGACGGGCGATGCCAGGACGATCCGTTCAACCTGAGCGGAGAGGTTGGCGAGGCGGGAATCCGCGGGCAGGGTCATGGCTGGCGGGCTACCGCTTGTTCTTCTCGTTGGCGGCTTGGACCTGGGCGACGAGGTTCGTGTACATGCCGAGGACCTTATGGTAGTCGTCGCCCAGGCTTTTGTAGTCGACGGCCAGCTTGTTGTACCGCTCGACGAACTGGTTCCGCTCGTTGGCCAGGCCCTTCATTTTTTCATTCTGGAGGGTGATGACCTCATTGGCCTTTTTGACCCCCTCATTGGCCTGTTCATAGGCGGCCTTGTACTGCTCGACCTGGGCGGCCTTGGCGGCCTGGACTTGGGCGTCGCGTCGGAAATTTTCGGATTGCTCCTCAAGCAGGTTGATGACGGCCCGGTTGCTCTTCACGAGGGAATTGAAATTCTCCCGGATGTTCTCCAGTCGGCTTATCTCGTCCTGGTGAACCTTGACCGTCTGGTGGAGTTCCTGGATGTCGCTGGATTTCTTATAGATCTGACTTC